>JAHFDV010000022.1:0-3907 GCA_023248815.1 Myxococcales bacterium | reverse complement strand
CGTCGTCCGCGCGGAGCGGAAACGCTTCGTTGGTCCACGAGACTTGCTGTGCGAGCGCGCGGTGAGAGACGCCCACTCCCTTCGGAGTTCCCGTCGAGCCCGACGTGTAGATGACGTAGGCGAGTTGCTCGGCGTGAGTCCGCACGCGAGATGCCTCGAGAGGCTTCGCACGGAGCGAGTCCTCGACGGCGAGCAGGACGAAGTCTCGTTCGAGACTCTCTTTTCGATCCGAAGACAGATGCGCGTCCACGAGCACGACATCTGCGGCAACGCCTCGAAGGAGGTTCTTCGAGCGTTCGACGGGGCTTCGCGTATCTAGCGGGAGGTAAGCTCCGCCCGCCTTCCAGATTCCGAGCATCGCGACGATGAGCTCGGCAGAGCGCTCGAGATGGAGTCCGATGACGGGCTCGGCGATGCGAATGACGGCACGCAGCGCGGAAGCAACGCGCGAGCTCTTTTCGTCCAGCTCGGCATACGAAATTCGACGACCTTCGAATTCGAGTGCGATGGCCTCGGGTGATCGCTCCACGGCAGCGTTGAAGAGACTGAGAACTCCCCCCGACCACGGCAGTGCGGGAACTTGCTCCCGCAACGAGCGAGCTTGCGTCCCATCCCGATCGGATGCGCCGACGTTTCTCGTGTCGAGGCGACTGCGCGCATGATCGACGAGGTCGCTGCACGAAGAGACGAACTCGGCGAGCCAGCGAGCGGCGCTCTCGCGCTCGTAGAGGTCCGTATTGGTTTCGAGTGTGACGTCGATCGATCCGTCGATGGCTTCGGCGCAGGAGAGCGTGATCTCGTAAGGTGCCGAGGCCCGACCGAGCGGGAGCGGCGCGAAGCTCAATCCTGCTGCGAATTGCACTTCCTCCGTCGGTGCATTTTGGAGGACGAACATCGTCTGAAAAAGAGGGCTGCGACTCGGATCGCGCTCCGGCGCGAGCGTCTCCACGAGCTTCGCGAGAGGGAGCTCTTGATGCTCGAAGGTGCGAAGCGTCATTGCCTGCACGGCATCGACGAGTGTCTCGAAGGTGGCCGCGTGCTGGACGCGAATGCGCAGTGGGAGCGTATTCACGAACATGCCGATGAGAGTTTCCGTGTCGGGATGAACGCGCGCGGCGACCGGAGTTCCAACGACGATGTCGCGTTGCTGCGAACGGCTAGAGAGCAAGACTCCGTATGCCGAGAGCAGGGTCGAAAAAAGCGTCGCTCCGCGTGCGAGCGCGAACGCACGGAGGCGGGCCGCAACGGCCGGCTCGATCGACGCGGAGATCGTTGCCCCCGCGTGGGTCGCGACCGCTGGCCTCGGAAGATCCGTCGGGAGCTCGAGCACGAAGGGCGCTCCTTCGAGCTCCCGCTTCCAGAACGCGAGCTCTGCGCCGAGCCGTTCTCCAATGAATGCGCGACGCTGCCATGCGGCGTAATCCGAGTACTGGATCGGAAGAGTGGGAAGCGAGGTGACGGATGGAGTGCGATACGCTGCACCCAATTCGCGAACGAGGATTCCCATCGACCACGCGTCCGAAATGATGTGGTGGAGCGTCGCGACCAACACGCTCTCGCGCGCCGTCTTGCGGAAAACGAGGACGCGGAGAAGCGGTCCCTTCGAGAGGTCGAACGGAAGCGCGAGCTCTCGGGTGACGAGAGCCTGCACCGCATCCGCGCTCGAACGTGAAGCGTCGACGACCGTCAGCACCGAATCGGGGATGGGATCGACGATCACTTGGGGTTCGCCAGCCGCCGACGGAAAGCGCATGCGGAGGCTCTCGTGGCGCGCGACGACGCTCTTCAGCGCGTCCCCGAACCGTTCGAGATCGAGCTCCCCTTCCACGCGCAGCACGAGCGGCAGGTTGTAGGCCGTGTTCATGGGAGAGAGCTCTTCCAAGAAGAGGAGCCGCTCTTGTGCAAAGGAGGGCACCTTCGGCTCGTGCGGTGCAAGCTTCGGAATCGCCTCGTACATCGCCCTTGCTCCCGCAGATAGGATGCGCGCAAGAGATTCGATGGACGGATGTTCGAACACCTCCTTCAAGGTCACACTGCGGTCGAGCCGCTGACGAAGGCGCGAGACGAGACGCATCGCGAGCAACGAGTGACCACCGAGCTCGAAGAAGCTCGCGGTGACGCTCGGCGAGCTCACACCGAGAAGTTCGGCGAAGACCTCGGCGACGGCGTGTTCTTCGGCCGTACGAGGTTGGATGTTCTCGACTTCGACGGGCGCCTCCGGGCGCGGAAGAAGCTTTCGATCCACTTTGCCGTTCGCGCTGAGGGGCAACGATGCGAGCACGGTGATCGTGCTCGGCACCATGTACGAAGGGAGCTTCGACGACAGCGCGGCACGCAGCGTATCGACGGCGAAGTGTGGAGCTTCGAAGGAGCTTTCGAGCGCGACATATCCCGCGATGTACTTCGACCCGGGAGTGTCCTCGCGCAGAACGACCGCCGCCGAAGCAACGTTTGGTTCTGCCTGGATCGCAGACTCGATCTCTCCGAGCTCGATTCGGAATCCACGCAACTTGATCTGCTGCCCGATACGACCGAGGTATTCGAGCTCGCCGCGGTGATTCCACCGTGCGATGTCTCCCGTGCGGTACATCCGTCTTCCGTTCTCAGCGAACGCGTCTGGAATGAATTGCTCGGCGGTGAGATCCGCACGGCCGACATAGCCGCGGCCAACGCCAATTCCACCGACGACGAGGTCGCCCGTCGCACCGATCGGTGCGAGCTCCATGCGGTCGTCGAGAACGTACATCGACGTGTTGAGAATCGGATTTCCGATCGGCATGCGCGCCGCGTCGAGATCAGGCGGCACGAAGTAGTGAGTCACGTCGTCCGAGCACTCCGTCGGCCCATAGGCATTGACGAGCGGAATGCCTGGACGAAGTCGCGTCCAATCTTTGGCGAGCTCGAGCGGCAGTGCCTCGCCCGTGGGAATGACCCATCGCAAGTTCGGTAGCGGGTAGCGCTCGGAAATACTTTCGACGATCACTCGAAGAAGCGACGGCACGGGCTCGAACACGGTGACTCGCTCACGATCGAGCTCGGAAAGAAGGCCGTCGGCGTTCCGGACGGTCTCGTCGTCGATGACGTGGGTGCGCGCCCCGACCGTGAGTGCCACGAGAAATTGCCAAACCGAGATGTCGAAACAATGGGATGCGGTCTGCGCAACGACGTCCACCTTCGTCGTCGAGAATGCCTCGGCCTTCGCGAAGAGATGATTCACCATCCCTTCGTCTTCGACGATTGCGCCCTTCGGTTTTCCCGTCGAGCCCGACGTGTAGATGACGTACGAAGCGCTTCTCGAGTTTCGGAGGCTGGCGGTGCGAGCACCGTGCGTCTGAGCCACGTGCATCAGCGATTCGATCGTCACGGCGGGCACGCCGATTTCGGGAGCCGGCTGCGCGTCGCGATCGCTCCGAACGACGAGGACGATTTGCGCGTCCTCTGCCATCCAACGGAGACGGTCTTGTGGGGCGAGAGGATCCAGCGGAACCCATGCGCCACCCGCGAGATGGATTCCCAAGATGGCGACTAGCATTTCTGCGCGGCGATCCATCGCGAGGCCTACGCGGCACTCGTGCGTCACGCCTTGCGCTTGCAGCCTCACCGCAACATTTTCTGCGAGAATCGAGAGCTCGGAATATTTGTAGCTTCGTTCGCGATCGCTGACTGCGATGGCGTCGGGGTGCTCGGCGACGACCGCACGAAAGAGCTCGACGAATGAAGCGGACCGCGGAGCGACCGTATCGTTCCACTGGCGAAGGAGAAGGCTTCGCTGCTGGTCCGGCAGCGCGCGCACGGTATCGAGCGAATCTGCAGGATGACGGACACACCAATCGAGCGTCTGGAGAAAAGCCTCCAAATGACGATGAGCGGTAACGGATTCGAAGAGACCGGAATGATGATGAAGGGC
>JAHFDV010000603.1 GCA_023248815.1 Myxococcales bacterium | reverse complement strand
GCGTGCTCCTCGATGCTCTCCATCATCGAGGAGTAAGGGGCGATGCCGCGCTCACCATGCGTGAGCTCGGAAACGAATTCCGACGCGCGCGGGTACGCGCCTCGCGCGAAGGCGACTTGGCAGATGAGCGGAAGAAGAAACCAGTACCCCCCCACGATCGGAGACGCAGCGAGAAGACCGAGCGTGATGATCGGCAGGATGGTGACGATGACGCGCGAGGCGGGGGTCACCGTGAGCGGTTTTCCCTCGGCCCAGCGCAGCATCGGCGCGGAATCGGCCTCGCGCGCATCGGTGCCGCGAATGAAGAGCTGTTCGCGAAGCGCCGAGACGCCTTTGAGCTCTTCCGAAGCGCGTTGCCACGCTCGTACGCGATCGAACTCGGGATTTTTCTCCGCAAGAAGGCGATCGCGCAGAGCAGCTTTTCCGAACGTCGTTGCCGTCGTGTCGAGATATGCGCGAAGCGAGCGTCGACCTTCGACATCGAGATCGCGTGCGAAAGGATGCTCGACGGTCGAATCGACGGTTTGGTTGCCGTCTTCGAACCATTCTCCCCGCAACCGCCTCAGTCCCCACGTGGCGAAGAACTCGCCGGCTTCGTGATGACGCTCTTCACGAAGCGTCCGGTCGTGAATGCGCATGAGCACGACGAAGATCGCCAGCGCACCACCGAGAAGGACTCCTCCGAGGGTGCGCGCCGGGCCCCACACGACGAGGGCAAGGCCGACGAGAATCACGAGAAAAGCGAAGATGCGACTCAGCGAAAGCGCTCTCGACTTCGCGCGTACGCGCACGAGCTCGCTCTGATGAACTCGTTTACGCTCTTCGTAGAAAGCTTCGGCCGCCGACACGGCCGTCACTCTAATCGCAGTTCAGGCCGCGAGACGCGTCTGAACGACCTTGGGCGTAACCTTGGCGCGTCCCGAAAGCGCAACACCGACGGCGAGGCCTTCGAGCGTGAGGCTAGGCGGACGCGCGTCGCGGAGATTGATCAAGCCTGCGCGGTCCAGCAAGCGAAGCGCATTGGTGAGCTCGGCGTCCGTACCGCCAACGCGAAGCGAAAGTGCTTCCTGCGTCGAGGGGCGTTGACGGCGAGAGAGGCGAAGCATGGCCTTGAGGACTTCTTGTTCGTACGTGAGCGTCATTGTTAGGTACCTCCGAGTGATTGCGGCGGCTCCCATCGAGCGCGCCACCGTTTGGATGCACTGAACATAAACAATCCACTGAACGAGTGCCCAGTTTGTGGCGTCGATTTTTTGAGCCGCCGGGCGCGTGAGGCGGACGACGATGGTTCTAAGATCCAGTCCGAGAAGGCGCCTGGTATCAACGCCAACACCTTCTCGCTCTAACCCATTGAAATGACGTGCGCGTTCGTAGGTATACGACTTGCACCTACATGACCTTATGAATATCGCCCGGGGTTGGTTCACGACGACTTTGCTCGCCCTTTCGCTGGCAGCTCCCGCCTGCTCTCCAGACGATTCGTCCGAAGGCGGTGACGATGCTTTCACCAGCACGACCGCGACTCTTCTCGACTTCGAATTCGACGGTGAGGTCATTGCAGCCGACCTGCTGGACGCAAAGCAAGCGGTGCGCTCGCAGCTCTTCTTCACGGTCGGCCAGCTCAACGCAAAAGATTCCGTCGGGCGCATCGAGCTTGCCGAGGTTTCGATCACGAGCCGAGACGCGTCGACCATTCGTTACCACGCCAAGCTTCCCGTCGCGTGGGGGAGCAAGACGAACCTGCCGACGCGGTACGAGCTGATCTTGCCTCGGGACCTCCGAAATCCGGGCGCATTCGCGACGCGCTACCGAAGCAAGTGCGCCGTTCCTGGCGACGATGGTTCTCACGACTACTGGTTCGAGTATCGCCCGGAGACGGCAGGCTGCGAGTTCGATTCCGCCGACGTCGTCCGCGCGAAGGCCACCGTGAAGCGCTCTTCGCTCAACACGCAGGGGCGCTATCCGGAGTACCACCGCGTATGGGAGGACGATCGCTTCGAATCGGTCGCGATCTTCGGCAAGGATCGAGAAGGCAACATGGGGAGCGACCCCGGAACGTCCAATTTCAACGAGTACATCCGCCGGCTGCGAAACGAACTCAGGGGCGCGAACATCACCACGACCCCTGCGAACATCGGCAGTGCACCCGGACCGAATCTTCGAGACGTGACCATCGAGGCAACGTTCCCCGACGGCCGCGAAGTCAAAGCGACCGTCTTTCTGCTCGATGCGATGCGCTCACCGTGGTCGGGCTTCACTACCCGCTATTCGAGCGTCACCCCGACCGCCGATTTCATCGCGTACAACGGACACGCGGGTCTCGGCGGCAACATTCAAGCCCTAGCCAAAATGGGCAAGTGGAACCGCGACCAGTATTTGCTGTTCTTCATGAATGGCTGCGACACGTTCGCGTATGTCGACGGAACGCTTGCGAAGGCTCGCGGCGCCGGCGGTGCGGACGATCCGAACGGAACGAAGAATCTCGAGTTCGTCACGAACGCAAAGCCTTCGTATTTCTCGGACAACGTCGACTCGACCATCGGTCTCTTCCACGGTCTGCTTTCCACGGAAAGGCCGCAGTCCTACGAGCAGATGCTCGAGGATTTGCCGCAGGCAGGGATCGTCGTCGTCAATGGCGAGGAAGACAACGTCTTCAAGCCTGGCATGCGCGTGCGCCCGTAACGAGAGCTGAGAGGCGGGAATTTCGAAGCCTTCGCCACCTCGAGGCTTCGCAAATTCCGACTCAGTCGGGTTGACGCTCGATTACGAGATGACCGTCACGCTCGCGGATGCGGCGGTACCCGAACACTTGGAAGATCTCCTTCGGATAGAGCTTCGCGGCGCGCTCGCTGACGATGAAGCGTGACGCATTGCCGGAGACTTTCTGGACGCCGGGAAGAAACGAGAGCATGCGCTCGAGCTTCATCTCGCGGACGCGCTCCGTCATGCGAAGGCGCGTGTTGCTCGGCTCGCGACCCCAGAAGAAGCCGTCGCTCCCCTGCCCTTGATAGAGCGGCATGATGATGATGCCGTCTTCGGCAGCGCGGATTTCTCCGCGGCGATCGCGAGCGAGAAGCTGCCCAGCGTGCGCGCGATCGAGATTGCGGAAGCCCGGCTGCATGCGGAACTCGTCTTCCTTCGTGATGGCGTGGCGCATGACCACTTCCATGATGCGCGGGATGTTGCCGCGAAGATTCTCGAGGCGGTCGTAAGCTGCCGTGAGCTCGGGCATCGTTTGCTTGCCGAAGAGGCCTGCAGCTTTGAGCGTGAGGAGGAGCACCGCTTCGAGATTGTCGATCGACGCCGGATCTTGATGCTGTCCGCCTTCGACCGAGAACGTGACGCAGCCGCGGCGCGTCCAATATTCCGAGAGCGCGCCGTCGATCTCTTCTTCGAGGCCGATGATGACGGGCACGGGCAGTTGGCTCA
>JAHFDV010000199.1:6466-9735 GCA_023248815.1 Myxococcales bacterium | reverse complement strand
GTCGGCTTCATCTTTCAGTCGTACAACTTGATGCCGGTGCTGACGGCGCTCGAGAACGTCGAGCTTCCGCTTCTTCTCACTTCGCTTTCCAGCGCCGATCGCAAAAAGCGCGCAGAGACGGCCCTTCGCGTCGTCGGCCTCGGCGATCGCATGGGTCACTTTCCACGTCAGCTCTCGGGCGGACAGCAGCAGCGCGTCGCGATTGCGCGGGCGATCGTGACGGACCCGCTCATCATCGTCGCCGACGAACCTACGGGCGATCTCGATCGCGCGAGCGCCGACGACATCCTCCTTCTGCTCGAGAAGCTCAACAAAGAGCTCGGAAAGACCATCGTGATGGTGACGCACGATCCCGCTGCCGCCGAACGCGCGACCGTGAGCCATCATCTCGACAAGGGAGCCTTCAAGTCATGACCTTGACCGGTCTCGCCTTTCGCAACATTCAGCGAAATCGCGCGCGCACGATCCTCACGATCTTGGGCGTGACGATCGCGACCCTCACGTTCTTGCTGCTCCGCACACTGCTCTACGCGTGGACGAGCGCCTCGGACTACGCGCAGAAAGACCGCGTCGTCACGCGCCACAAAGTCACGTTCGTCATGACCGTGCCGAAGCGGTACATCGACGACATCCGCCAGATCCCCGAAGTCAAAGTGGCGGCCTTTGCCAATTGGTTCGGCGGAAAAGATCCGAAGCACGAGAAAGAGTTCTTCGGAAACTTCGCGGTCGATCCGCCCTATTTCGACGTCTATTCCGAGATGTCGGTGAAGCCGCCCGAGCTCGAGGCGTGGAAGCTCGATCGCCAAGGCGCGATCGTCGGCGACGTGCTCGCGACGAAGTTCGGTTGGAAAGTCGGAGACAAGGTGACCCTCGAAAGCGGCATCTACCCTTCCCCGGCAGACAGCCCGTGGACCTTCAACATCTCCGGCATCTACACGACGACGGCAAAGTCGATCGATCGCTCGTCGATGATGTTCCACTACGAGTACCTGAACGACGCCCTGCCCGAGAGCCGCAAAGACCAAATTGGTTGGGTCGTCTCGCGAACGAAGCCGGGAGTGAACGCGGCCGATCTCGGAGTGACGATCGATCGCCTCTTCGATTCGCGCGATACGCAGACGGTCAGCCAAGACGAAGCGGCTTTCAATGCGTCGTTCTTGGCGGGCATCTCCGCGATCCTCACGGCGCTCGACGTCATCTCGGTCGTCATTCTCTTCATCATGGCGCTCATCCTCGGCAACACGATTGCGATGGGCGTTCGCGAGCGCACGACCGAATACGGTGTTCTCCGCGCGATCGGCTTCAAGCCGGGCCACATCGCGGGCTTCATCGTCGGTGAGTCGGTGTTCATCGCACTCATCGGCGGCGGACTCGGCGTTCTCGTCGCGTATCCCTTCGTCGAAGGCCTCGTGGGTCGTTTCCTCGAAGAGAACATGGGGCAGTTTTTTCCCTACTTCCGCATGGCGAAAAAGGACGTGATCGCGGCCTTCGCACTTTCGCTGATCTTGGGTGGGCTCGCCGCGGCCGTTCCTGCGTGGCTCGCGTCGCGCTTGAAGGTCGTCGAAGCCCTACGTCGGACCGTTTGAAGGAGGCATCTCGATGATTCCAATTCGCTACAACCTCCGCAGTCTCACCGTTCGTCGAACGACCACCCTCGCCACCGTCGTCGGTGTCGGGCTCGTCGTCTTCGTCTTCGCAGCCGCTTCGATGCTCACGAAGGGCGTCAAAAAGACCATGAGTCTGTCCGGACGAAGCGACGTCGCGATCGTCACGCGCAAAGGGAGCGACAACGAGCTCTCGAGCAACATCGAAGATCCGCAAGTCGGCCTCATCAAGTCACAGCAGGGCGTCAAACACGACTCGAATGGGCAGGCCATCGGCTCGGGCGAGATCATCGTCGTTGCCGCGCTCCAGAAGGTCGGCGCGACGGGCGTCTCCAACGTTCAGCTCCGTGGGCTCGGCGAAGACGGCTTGCGCCTTCGCCCCAACGTAAAGGTCGTCGAAGGTCGCGCCCCCAAGCCCGGCTCCGACGAAGTCATGGTCGGCAAGCGCATCGAAGGACGCTTTCGCGGAACGAAGCTCAACGAGTCGTTCGAAGTGAAAAAGAACCGCAACGTTCAGGTCGTCGGCGTCTTCGAAGACGGCGGCTCGTCGCACGAGTCCGAAGTGTGGCTCGACACCGAAGTGCTGAAAACTTCGTACGGGCGGCAGGGCGTCGTCTCGTCGGTGCGCGTTCAGCTCGACAGCCCATCGAGCTTCGAAGCGTTTCAAGCGGCGGTCGAGAGCGACAAGCGCATCCAGCTCCAGGCTCAGAGAGAGACCGTCTATTACGAGAAGCAATCGGAAGGCACGAGCATCTTCATCTCGGCCATCGGCTTTCTCGTCTCCTTCTTCTTCTCCCTCGGCGCGATGATCGGCGCGACGATCACGATGTATGGAACCATTGCGCATCGCACGCGCGAGATTGGAACACTCCGGGCGCTCGGTTTCTCGCGGGGTGCGGTGCTCTTTTCGTTCCTCCTCGAATCGGTGTCGTTGACCCTTGCCGGGGGGGTCCTCGGAATTGCCGCGGCTCTCCTCATGGGAAACGTGAAGTTCTCGATGATCAACTTCGCGAGCTGGTCGGAGATGTGTTTCACATTTGAACCGACGCCGGACGTGCTTCTCAAAGCGCTCATTTTCGCAGGTTCGATCGGCATTCTCGGCGGGTTTCTGCCCGCGATCCGCGCCTCGCGCATCAGTCCGCTTCAAGCGATGCGTGGCTGATAGCTTCGGGTGATGCAGGCAGGCCGCAGTTCGCGGAGAGACGATTCTCCGCGAACGCGTGATCGATTTCCTGACTTCGAGTAAAGTGACCGCCATGTCGGTTCGCTTCGCCATGGGGGCGATCGCCTCTCTCCTGCTCTTTCCGAGCACGGCCTTGGCGCAGAACACCGCCGCAGCAGAGTCGCTCTTTCAAGAGGGCGTGAGACTCGTGCAGGCCGGAAAGATCAACGAAGCCTGCGAGAAGTTCATCGCGAGCTCGAAGATCGAGCCGACCCTCGCCACGAAGATGAACATCGCCGAGTGCGACGCGCGCGATGGACGCATCGCGACGGCCTGGGCAGGATTCACGGCCGCAGCCGTCCAAGCCGCGCGCGAAGGGCACCGTGATCGCGAGAAGCAGGCACGTGCCCGCGTTGCCGAGCTCGAGGTGCGCGTCTACAAGATCAGCGTGCGCGTCGCTTCGCCGGCGCCGCAAGAAGAAGTGAAGCTCGACGGCGTTTCGC
>JAHFDV010000199.1:0-6456 GCA_023248815.1 Myxococcales bacterium | reverse complement strand
ATCACCCATGTCGATCGATCCGGGTCTCCACAAGATCACGGCGTCGGCTCCCGGCTACTTGAACTACGACACGACCTTCGTTGCCCCCGCGACGGCCGGCGTGAAGGAGCTGCTGGTTCCGCAATTGGAGCCTGCACCGAGAGCTGTAACGTCACCCGAAATGACGACTCCGACGAAGTTCTCTCCGGCTCCGGCAGATACGCAAGGCAGCAGCGCGCTGCGGCCCGTGGGCGTGACCTTGATGGCGATCGGTGGGGCCTCTCTCATCTCGAGCGCCGTTTTCGGCGTGCTCACGCTCGGCAAAGAACAGAACCGCCAAGATTGCGACCCCACGACGAAGACGCCGACGGGGATTTGCGCGGCGTACTCCAGCGGGTCCGCGGCAGACAAAGAGAAAGCAGCCAAGGAAGCGAACGCTCAGCGAGAAACGGGCGTGACCTATCAAACGGTGAGCATCGTGACAGGCATCGCGGGCGGCGTCGTCGCCATCACGGGCCTCGTTCTTTATCTCGTCGCACCCGACTCCACGCAGTCGCACGCTTCCGTTCGGCCCGTCGTGGGTCCCGGCTCGTTGGGTCTCGTGGGAGAATTTTGAGGCTATCGATGAATCGATTCTCGGCGGCAGCGCTCGCGCTTCTCACGTCTCTCCCCTTCGCGCTCGTCCACTGTAGCGAAGACAAGGGCGGTTCTCCGGC
Organism: Myxococcales bacterium; assembly: GCA_023248815.1. Classification (GTDB taxonomy): domain Bacteria; phylum Myxococcota_A; class Polyangia; order Polyangiales; family Polyangiaceae; genus JAHFDV01. Next base: position 5,761 of record JAHFDV010000199.1, on the reverse strand, counting down.
CGACAGCGGTACGAGCGTCGACGCTGCCGGGAAGGACGCTGCCGCGGAAGACGCTGCCGATGACGGCGGCGCTGTGGGAACGGAGTGCGCCTTCAATCGCGAGTGCACCCGAGCTGCGCGTTGTGAATGCGTCGACGGAAATTGCGCATGCGCTCTCGGCCCGCGCGGAACCGGCAAAATCGGCGTCGACTCGTGCACGAGCGGCAACGACTGCGAGAGCTCGGTGTGTCTCGAAGGACCGAATGACGCGCTCGTGTGCTCCGACGAATGCACGACCAACGACGACTGCGGAGGTTCTCTCCCGCAGTGCACGGACGTCGCGCTCCTCGGACGGATCTGCGTTCGCGCGACCCCGAAGTGAAGCGCGCTCCGTCTCCTTCGCTGCGTCAGTCGGCTTTGCCTAGCTCCACGAGATAGCTGACGACCGCAGCGCTACGTTTCTTTCGCTGCGTCAGTCGGCTTTGCCTAGCTCCACGAGATAGCTGACGACCGCAGCGCGATCATCGACGGCACCCATGGGTGGTGCGACCTGGCCCGCGCTCGGGGTGTTGTCGAAGACCAAGTAGTAGCGGCCTTTGTTGACGGGAACGCGCTTGCGATATTCTGGCCCCGAGTTGACGACCTCCGAGAAGATCGGCGCGCCATTCAGCGGAAGCGCGGAGGGCTGCTCGATGATCCCCTTCACGAGGGCCTCGCCTGGATCCTTCGCGAGCAAGAAGACGTCGATGGGAAAGCCGCCGTCGACGCGCGCTTGAAGAAAGATCGCCGCGTTGTCTTCGGTGATCTCGATGGGTCCGATGACATCGCGCTGATTCTGATGAATTTCGACGCGCGTGTTCTCGTACGGAAGCCGTCCCTCTCCGCTCTTGAATGGATGCGCGGGACGCTTTCCGATTTCTACGAAGCCGAGTGAGAAGTCGATCTGTCCCTCGGGATCGCGAATCACCGTGAACCCTTCTTGAAGCTTCTGTGAGAGAAGCTGCTGTCCGAAGCGGTCTCCCATTTGGCTGAATTGGTTGACGATGTTCGCCATCGACTGCTCGATCACGCGCGTCTGGAACGTGTCCTTCGAGATGCGTTTGGTCCGAAAATAGACGTACATCGTCGATCCCGACATTCGAAAGTCGGCGTCGTAGTCGACCGTTGCGGAAGAGATGAACGTCGACTTCTTGGTGACGTTCGTCCACGCGTAGCCGACACCCTCGAGTCTCACCGAGATGAGATCGTCTTCGGTCGATCGATTCGAGCAAGTCGTTGGAAAGAAGCGCCCGATCGCGGGAGAGTCGTCGACGAGGCGCAGCGGCGCATCGTGCACCGTCACTTCGTGACAGAAGGTCGCGAGTCCCTCTTTCATGATTTCGCGCCGAAGCGTGCGGTTCGAAGGATCATTGATCGTCCCCGCCATCACACCGAGCGCGCGTTGACCGCCGCCTGCGCAGCCTAGCGATGACGCAATGAATGGGAGCGCGAACAGCGTTTGGCGAAGGGCTTTTTTCATGGTGTTGGCTCGAGCGAACTTATGACGCATCAGGTCAGAACTCGACAGAGACTGTCAATCGTTTCGAACCGCCGCGCGAGGCCTCGTGTATCTTCGGACACATGGCGGCCGTAGCGGTCCTCGGAGCTGGTGCGTGGGGAACCGCGCTTGGAAAAGTGCTCGCTGAAAAAGGGAACGAGGTCCGCCTCTACGCCCGAAGAAGCGACCTCGCAGCCGAGATCAACGAGGCTCGCGCAAACGTGCGCTACCTGCCCGGGATTCGCGTCCCCGACAACATGACGGCCACGCACGATCTCGAACGCACGCTCCACGGCGCCGAGCTCGTCGTCTTCGTCGTTCCGAGTCACGCAATGCGCGAGACCGTGAAAGAAGCGGCGCCGTTCCTCTCCAAAAAGGCGATCGCCGTCAGCGCGACGAAAGGGATCGAGAACGGCTCTCTGAGCTTCATGGACGAGATCCTTCGAGAAGGTCTCGACCTGCCGGATGATCGCCTCGCGTTTCTCAGCGGACCATCTTTTGCGAAAGAGCTCGCGCTCGAACAGCCGACGGCAGTCGTCGTCGCATCGCGCAATCAGCATACCGCGCACGACGTGATGCACCGCTTCCACACGAACTACCTGCGCCTCTACGCAAGCGACGACGTTCCCGGTGTCGAGTGTGGCGGAGCTCTCAAGAACGTCATCGCGATTGCAACGGGTGCGGTCGACGGCCTCGGTCTCGGAGCCAATACACGCGCAGCGCTCATCACGCGTGGGCTCGCCGAAGTCGCGCGCCTCTCGGATGCGCGCGGTGGAAACGTGCGAACGCTGGCGGGGCTCGCAGGACTCGGCGATCTCGTGCTCACGTGCACGGGCGAGCTCTCGCGCAATCGCACCGTGGGAATCGAGCTCGGCAAAGGTCGAAAGCTCGATGACATCGTGGCGACGCTCGGCCACGTCGCAGAAGGCGTGAAGACCGCGAAGAGCGCCAACGATCTCGCCGATCGTCTCAATGTCGACATGCCGATCACACGCGAGATTTATCGCGTGCTCTACGAAGGCAAGACCGTGCAAGCGGCACTTGCGGAGCTGATGGCTCGTGAGCTCGGCCCTGAATTCTGAGCTCGATTCTCGAGGGACACTCTCGCGGCTCTTGACGAACGGTCGCTTCAGCGCGAGATCCCGTGCATGTCCGAGATCGAACTAGCCCCGGGTGCTGAGAACAACGGCTTCGCGGTGATGCTCGCCGATCTCCTGCGACAGAATCTCGAGTCGAAGCCGCACAAGCGCGAAGACTTCGCCAAGCTGAAGGGCTCGGTCGCAATCGTCGCCGAAGACGCCGAAGTGGCGCTGACCTTGCGCTTTGCGGGCGGTCTCCTCACCGTGCACGACGGGATCGTGGGCCGCCCCGACGCGACGATTCGCGGGCAATCGGACGGCATTCTCGCGCTCTCGAACCTTCCCCTGCGCTTCGGAATGCCCCTACCCGATCCGCGAAAGAGCGACGAGCTCCGAACGATGCGCGAAGTATTCGATGGAGTTCGCTCGAGAAAACTGAGCATTCACGGCATGTTGGCAAACTTCCAGATGCTCTCGCGTCTCACCCGCGTGATGAGTGTGAACGGTTGACCCAATTTTCTGGAACCCGCCAAAACACAGGGCAAACGCCGGGCAATTCGGCCTTGACCCCCAGCACCCCCGCGCGTAAGTTCCGCAGCCCTTCAAACGCGGCGCATTTCTAGTGCAACGTTCGTTGGTCGCAGCAAAAAACCCCAGTTTATCCGCTATTGAGAGCGGAACTCAAAGGACTCTGAAATGGCCGTTCATATTCGTCTCTCTCGTTCAGGTACCAAAAAGCGCCCCTTCTACCGCGTGATGGTCACAGACCACCGCAACCCGAATGGCGGTCGCTTCCTCGAGAACATCGGTACCTACGACCCGCGCGAGAAGGTTGCCGAAGGTACGCAGCCCGCCATCAAGCTCGACGCCGAGCGCCTCGCCTACTGGCGAAGCAAGGGCGCGCAGCTCTCCTCGACGGTCGACCGCCTCGTGAAGCACCTTCCGAAGACGGAAGAAGCGAAGTGAAAGATCTCGTCAAGACGATGGCCGAAGAGCTCGTCGACCGCCCCGAAGAGGTCGTGGTCACGGAAATCGCCGGCGATTCGCAGACGGTGCTCGAGCTCCGCGTTGCCAAGGGCGACACGGGCAAGGTCATCGGTCGCGATGGTCGGACCGCGCAGTCGATGCGCACCGTCCTCTCCGCACTCGCCGCAAAGCTCGGCAAGCGCGCGCACCTCGAAATCGTAGATTGACTGACGGCTCCTTGATGGAGCGCGTCGTTTGCTTGAAAGCATTTCGTTCGCGGAATGCTTTTTGGCATTTCGGCTCCTCGCAAAACGAAAATCATGGCGAAGTCAGGTAGCGACTGGATAGAGATTGCGGACGTTGCGAAGCCTCACGGCGTTCGCGGCGAGCTTCGCGTACGCTCCTTTTCGCCGGACAGCGACCTCATCGCCGCGAAGCGCGTCGTTCGCGTTCGGTTGAAGTCGGGCGAAGAAGCGACGCACACGATCACGACGGCGCGCCTCGCGCCAGGAGACGCGTGGCTCGTGCGGCTCGACCGCGTCGAGGATCGGGACGCCGCCGACAAGCTACGTGGCGCGATCTTTCTCGTGCAGCGCAGTGAGTTCGCCCCGCTCGAAGAAGGCGAATTCTATTTTTGCGATCTCGAGGGGGCCGAAGTGCTCCTCGACGAACGTCCCTTCGGCAAAGTGAAGAGCGTGAAGGAATACCCGAGCGTCAATGTGCTCCTCGTCGATCCCATCGAGGGTGGCGGCGCTTGGGAGGTGCCCATCACGGACGCGTTCGTGACCGATCTCGATGCCGACAAGGGCCTCGTGCGCCTCCACAACGTCGATGGATGCGTTCGTGAGTGAAGCGCCGAAAGGCGATACCGCGGCGCCCCCAAGCTCGGCTGCGCTCGTGTTCGAGATCGTGACGCTCTTTCCAGAAGCCTTCGAAGGCTTCGCAAAAGCGAGCTTCATCGGACGTGCGCTGAATGCGCAGAAGCTGGCCCTGCACTTTCACACGCCCCGCGAGTTCGGTGTCGGCGTCCACAAGAGCATCGACGACACGCCTTCGGGCGGCGGCAGCGGCATGGTCATGCGCGTCGACATCATGGTGAAGACCATCGAAGCCGCAGAAGAAGCACGTGGACGAGCGCATCGCGTCCTTTTGACGCCGCAAGGAAAGCCGCTTCATCAATCGACCCTTGCGACCCTCGCGACGCGTGATCACGTGATGCTCATCTGTGGCCGCTATGAAGGCTTCGACGAACGCATTCGCGCACATGTCGACGAGGAGATCTCGCTGGGAGATTTCGTGCTGACGGGCGGCGAGGTCGCGGCGATGGCCGTCATCGATGGGACGATTCGTCTGCGCGAAGGCGTGCTCGGCAATGCGCACTCGACGAAGGAAGAATCGCACAGCGACGACAACGCGGGGCTTCTCGAATACCCGCAATACACGCGTCCTGCAGAATTTCGCGGAGAGACGATCCCGGAGATCCTCACCGGGGGCAATCACGAGAAGATTGCGAAGTGGCGTCGCGAACAGGCAATCCTACGCACGGCGGCGCGACGGCCCGATCTTCATGCGCGATTCGTCGAAAACGAGCGCGTTCTCGCGGAAGCGCGCATTGCCGAGAAACGCGCAAAAAAAGAGTTGGCTGCGAAGACTGAACCGGGTGGGAAGAAAGAACCGTAAATGCCCCGCCTCTCGATTGCCCTCGTGCATCATCCCGTACGCGGTCGCGACAATGAAGTCGTGACGAGCGCCATCACCAATCTCGACATTCATGACCTCGCGCGTTCGGCGAGCACCTACGGCTGCGAGCATTACTTCATCACGCATCCCATCGAAGCGCAGCGCGCACTCGTGAACAAGATCCGCGAGCACTGGCTGCACGGCTCGAGCGGCAAGCGCATTCCCGATCGCGCAGTGGCCCTCGGAGTGCTCGAGGTTCGCGCTTCGCTCGAAGAGGTTTTCGCCGAGCTCGGCGGTCGCGAAGCGATTGAAGTGTGGGCAACGGCCGCGCGCTCGAGCGGGCAGCGCCTCGTGACGTTTGCCGAGGGTCGAGCACGCCTCGAAAAGGCCTCGAAACCCGTTCTTCTGCTCTTTGGAACGTCGTGGGGACTACGCGACGAAGCGTTGCGAGATGCCGACGTCCTGCTCGAGCCCATCAACGGTCCGACGGACTTCAATCATCTCAGCGTGCGTTCGGCTT
>JAHFDV010000198.1:457-9742 GCA_023248815.1 Myxococcales bacterium | reverse complement strand
AATGGCGCGCCGCTCTACTATCGCGTTCCGAAAAAGTCCGAGCGCGTCGATGCGGAAAAAGGCCTGGCGATCGGTCGCGGAAAAAAACAGGGCGATGAAGGTGGATCCGACAGCCCCTGGTACTTGAAAAAAAACGAAGGCGCGAATCGCCCCACGATCTCGTTGGGAGATCTCAAGGGCGAAAGCAGCCTCATCGTTCTGCGAATGGTGCGCGGGTTTTACGTGGCGGTCGACGACGAGGCGAAGAACGCTGCGGGCAAGTTCTGGCGTACGACGGATGGCAACTACGCCGCGCAGGATCACTTGCTCGTTCACAAGTCGAAGACCGAGTTCGAAGGCGTGCGACTCAACGCGCCAGAAGAGAAGCGCAAGCTACCGCTCGGATTCGTCCTCGGTCTGCACACGCGCGAATATTTCTTCGGCGACGAGCCCGACAAGAAGCCGCGCCGTGGCGAGCACATCGATCGCTTTCAGATCCTCGGGCTCACCGGCAAGAAGCAAGTGTTCGAGAATCAGGGCTACGTCGAAACGACGAGTGGCTTCTACGTGCGCACGGTCGACGTGACGATCGCAAAGGCCCCGGCGCTGCCGGCCGGCCTTCAACCGGGCGAAAAGTGGATCGACGTCAACCTGAAGACGCAGTCACTCGTCGCGATGGAAGGCGACACACCGGTCTACGCGACGATCGTCTCGACGGGCCGCCACAACGACGAAGATCCGAGCAAGGACCACCGAACGAAACCGGGCGAGTTTCGCGTCGCGTCGAAATTCGTCTCGACGACGATGGATGACGACGGCGCGTCCGACGGTCCCTACTCGATTCAAGACGTGCCGTGGACGATGTACTTCAACGGCAGCACTGCGCTTCATGGCGCGTTTTGGCATTCGTCCTTCGGCCACGAGCGAAGCCATGGTTGCGTGAACATGACCCCCTTCGACGCGAAGAACATTTTCCAGTGGGTCGGACCGACGCTTCCTCCGGGGTGGCATGGCGTGAAGGCGTCGAACGACAATCCGGGAACGCGCGTCGTCGTGCATCTCGAGTAAGGAGATGTAGATGGAACCAAGCAGTCTGCCCGACCCTCGCTATCTCGACGTGCCCGAAGGCCAAGAGATCGACGGGTCTCTGTTCGGTGACGAGGCCACGTGCTTTGCCTGCGGCCCGCATCATCCGAACGGCTTTCATATGCATTTTGCACGCATCGGCGACGAGGTCGTGACGCATTTCACGCCCACACCGCAGACGCAGGGCGCGCCTTCGATGATGCACGGCGGGCTCATTACGACGGTAGCCGACGAGATCGGTGCGTGGACGGTCGTCTTCCTCCGTAGCTCGTTCGGTTTCACGGCAACGCTCGAGTGTCGCTTCAAGGCACCGGTTCGCGTGGGCGTGCCCATCGAAGGTCGGGGACGCATCACGCGCGATCTCACCCGTTTGATCGATGTCGCGGTGGATCTCCGTCAAGAAGGAAAGCTGTGCTGGACAGGAAAGCTTCGATTCATTCTGCTCGATGAAAAGGGGATGGAAACGATGATCGGCGGCCCGATTCCCCAAGAGTGGAAGCGTTTCATTCGCGTTCCCATCGACTGAACGAATTTTCGCTTCTCGCCTGCCGAGTGCGTAACGAATGACGCGGCGCGTGGTCCACACGCTGCGCGCCTGCCGCGCCACAAAGTGAGGACGCTCGTTGTGGGAGCAGGTCGAGATCGGTAAGCTCCGCCGCCATGTCGCGCGATCAGGATCTACAAGCAGCGCTCCAGCGAATCGAAAAAGGGGGAGACGAGCGCTACCACAAGAAGAACACCGAAACCGGGAAGCTCTTTGCGCGTGAGCGCATCCGACTTCTCATCGACGAAGGGTCGTTCGTCGAAGATGCCGCTCTCGCCAACGTGCTCGAAAGCGATCTCCCCGCCGACGGTGTCGTCACCGGAACGGCAAAGATCGCGGGCCGTATCGTCGCCATCATGGCGAACGACTCGACGGTGAAGGCTGGCTCGTGGGGTCGGCGCACGGTCGAAAAAATTCTCCGTATTCAAGAGGTCGCGACGACGATGCGCGTGCCGATGCTCTACTTGGTGGACTCGGCGGGAGCGCGCATCACCGACCAAATTCAAATGTTCCCAGGCCGGCGCGGCGCCGGGCGCATCTTCTACAATCAAGTCCAGATGAGCGGCCAAGTGCCGCAGCTCTGCCTCCTCTTTGGACCGAGCGCCGCCGGCGGTGCCTATATTCCGGCGTTTTGCGACGTCGTCGTCATGGTCGAAGGCAACGCGAGCATGTACCTCGGCTCACCGCGTATGGCCGAGATGGTCATCGGCGAGAAGGTGTCGCTCGAAGAGATGGGCGGCGCCAAGATGCACTGTTCGGTTTCGGGGTGTGCCGACGTTCTTGCAAAGACGGAAGCAGAAGCAATCGAGTGGGCGAAGCAATACCTCGCGCTCCTTCCGACGAGCTCGGACGACGCACCGCCGCGCATTCCCGCGAAAGAGCCGAAGCGCTCCGGAAAAAAGCTCGAGGAGATCATCCCTCCCGACGAGAACAAATTCTTCGACATGATGGCCGTCATCAACGAGCTCATCGACGAAGGCTCTTTCCTCGAAGTGAAGAAGCTCTTCGCACGCGAGATGATCACGGGCTTTGCACGAATCGAAGGACGCACCGTCGGCATCGTCGCCAATCAACCGAAGTGGCTCGGCGGCGTTCTCTTCGTCGACTCCGCCGACAAGGCCGCACGCTTCATTTGGATCTGCGACGCCTTCAACGTTCCTTTGCTGTACCTCGCAGACGTTCCGGGCTTCATGATCGGTACGAAGGTCGAGCGCCAAGGAATCATTCGCGCCGGCGCCAAGATGATCGCAGCCGTGAGTGAAGCGACCGTCCCGAAGATCAGCGTCGTCGTGCGAAAAGCCTACGGCGCAGGCCTCTACGCGATGTGCGGTCCTGCGTTCGAACCCGATGCGAGCCTCGCACTTCCCTCGGCCTCCATCGCCGTCATGGGACCGCAGGCTGCGGTCAACGCCGTCTACTACAACAAGATTCAAGAAGTGCCGGATGGCGAAGAGCGCAAGGCCTTCGTTGCGAAGCTCCAGGCCGAATACCGCGCAGACATCGACCTCATGAAGCTCGCTTCGGAGATGGTCATCGACGCCGTCATCCCGGGCGACAAGCTCCGCACCGAGCTCGCATCGCGCTTTGCGCGTCTCGACGAACGTCGACGCACGCAAAAGCGCCGCAAGCACCTCATCCCGCCCGTCTGAGTCTTGCTGCGGCGACTGCAATTCGCGCGTCACGCATCGAATCTGCTCGTCACCGCGTGAAAAGCGCGCAAAAGTTCGGCCATGCGCGTTCGCCGCAGCGGTCATCTTCCATTCAGTGCGCTCGTCGCGCTCGGTCTCGCGCTTACATCGTCGCGTGCGCTCGCAGACGAGCCCAACGGCGCAAGGCTCGTTCGCATCCTCGGTGATCGCGCGCTGCCGACGCTTTCGAATGGCGCCGGGATCAGCGCGTTCGTCCGAACCAAGAATGCGTCGGCGCTCGGGCTTCGAGCGTTCGGTGACGACGTGGGAGCGTTGCGCGGCACGCCGAGCGACCTCGCGGCGTTTGCGGCGAGTCATCCCGATCTCTCGCTCGAGGTGAGCCCGCCGCTTCATCTGCTCATGGACCGCGCCAAGGGCGTCACTCACGCCGACCAGGTGCAGAGCGTCCGCGGCCTGCGCGGCGAAGGCGTCATCGTCGGCATCGTCGACAGCGGCCTCAACGTCGCACACCCCGACTTTCGCAACGCCGACGGCACCACGCGCATCAAGTGGTATCTCGATCTCTCTCGTCCGCCGATCGGACTTCATCCCGAGCTCGAGGCGCAGTTCAAGGTGACGGGGACATCGGGCGATCTCGGCGCGGTGCTCAACGCTGCAGACATCAATGGAGCTCTCGCCGTCAAGGCAACTGTCCCGACGGACCTCGTGGGCCACGGTACGCACGTCGCCGGCATCGCCGCAGCCGGAGAGATCTCGCCCTACAGCGGGATGGCTCCCAAGGCCGATCTCATCGTCGTGCAAGCTACACGCGAAGACAACTCGGTCGATCCGCTCGACATGGTGAACGGATCCAAGTTCGTCTTCGATCGCGCTGCGGAGACGGGACAACCGGCCGTCGTCAATCTCTCGCTCGGCTCCGACTTCGGTCCACACGACGGAACGTTCTCCTGGGAAGTCGCGCTCGCGGCTCTCGTCGGTCCGACGCATCCCGGACGATCCATCGTCGTTGCCGCCGGAAACACCGGATCCATCGCAGAATTTCCCGTTCACGCGAGCGTGCATGTCACCGAAGGCGCGACCTACTACGTGCCGATGGACGGCGGTCGCGCGAAGAACGGCAACGTCACCGTGTGGGTCGCACTCCGGCAAGGGGCAGATCTGACGGTTGGCCTCATCGGACCCGCCGGCACGATCATTCCACAGACGGAGAAGGGCGAGCAGTTCGGACGCAACGTGCTCACGACCGGCCCGAATGGCGAAACGATCGACAAGTACAACAGCGGCGTCATCTTCGGAGACGGACGCTCGAAGAACCTCGTTCCCAAGAATTCCTCCGGCGCGGTCGTCGTCATGTCGGGCCAGTTTCGTGCCGGACGCTATTACATCGCGCTCGAAGGAAAGGGTGACGCTGAGCTCTATCTGCAAGCGGGGGGAGACGTTGCGGGCTTCGGGTTCTCTTCTGCCGTGCGCGAAGGCACCGTGAATCTCCCGGCGACTCATCCCGACATCATCAGTGTCGGTTGCACCGTTGGAAGAGATCATTGGAGCAGCATCGCGGGCGTGAGCGTCACCTTCGGCATCCCAATTCTCGACGCATTCGGCGGCCGCGTGCGCGAGGGTTCCGTCGCACCCCACGAGGGAGACGTTTGCTGGTTCTCGAGCGCGGGTCCGAATCTGAACGGCGTTCCCAAGCCCGAGATCGGCGCGCCCGGTGGTTCCATCATCTCCGCCATGAGCGAAGACGCTTCGCCTTCCAGCAGGCGCAGCGTTTTCTACACGACGTCGTGTCCCGCGCGCGGGGCGGCGATCGCAGACTTCCGCTGCCTGCAAATCGACGAGACGCACGCGATTCTTTCCGGGACGAGCATGTCGTCGCCGATGGTCGCGGGCGCGGTCGCACTCTTTCTCCAAGCAGACCCCACGCTCACTCAAGCCGAGATCACGATGCTCCTTCAAGCGGGCGCGCATCCATTCCGCGGAGACGCGCGTTACGAAGGCCACGGCGGTCCCGGTGAGCTCGATCTCGTCGGTTCGCTGACGGCGCTCGCGGCGTATCGTTCCGGCACGCACGAAGGCGCGCCCGTTTTCGAGAAGAGCTGGGTCTCGCTTGCCGGCGAGGTCGCGCTCGCGAGTGGCTCGGTTCCCTTCGACGTCATCTATGAATTGCGGACCGCAGACGGATCCCCCGCGGATCTCGTGGCGGGCGACGGACTCGTTCCCGATGTACGCATCGACGGCGAATCTCTCGATGTCGGCCGCGCTACGCGCAAAGGGCCGGGCGTCTGGCAGCTGAGCATCCACGTTCCCGAGGCGAGCGGAGGAAAGCTCCTGCGGGTCGGCGCGAAGATCAATGGCGCGTCGGTCGTTCCCGAAAAACAGGTCCCCATCGCCACCGACAATTGGACGGCGTTCTACACGACGCGTGCGTTCGGAGGCTGCGCGGTCGGTTCGCGGGCCATGTCCTCCACGGATTCGACACCAGCGAGCTCGACGCCGTGGACGCTCTTTGGAGCCATGCTCGGGCTCGCTCTAGTGCGTCGTCGTCTCCGTCGCGCGTGAAGTGAACGCTCACTCGGGAGCAAGCGAGACCGCGTAACCGCGATCGCTGAACTCGAGATCGGGATCGAGCGGCGCATACCACTCGCCCGTGTAGGCGACGACGATGTGGATCCGTTTCGCATTGGCCGTTTCGACCACCGTCCCCTGAGCATTCATCGCGCGAGACATGCCGGCTATTTCTACTCGATGAAATGAGCCCTCTTTGGTTTCTACGAGCGCCGAGACTTGCATCTCCGCGGGGCTCTCCCAATTCGCTTCGACGCGCAGCGTCGGCGGACGACCACCGTCGAGGGGGCTCGGCGCATCGATGGAGATGACGCCCGCACCTCCCACGCGAAGAGGATCTCCGAGGAGGCGCCGCGGAGCCGTCGGAAATGGAATTGCCCATGTCGCCGCGAGCGTCCCGGTCTCGACTCCATGCTCGGCATAGCGAAGCAGCGTGGAACCGAGAACGGTGCCCGTACCGAAGAGACCGCGCGTGCTCTCGCGAAGCACGTCGAAGAGATCCGGATCGTCGTTCCAACGATCGTTAGCCTCCGGCGTCGATGTCGGGGAGAGGGCGAGAAAAGAGTGAGGGGCCCGCAAGCGCCCATCGCTGGCGCGCTCATCGAGCCATTCGTAGAAAGCGGCACTCGAAACCAGGATTGTCGACGGGGCAGGCTCGGTCTTCGGCGGCAGCGGGCGAACATAAGGCGTGACCTCACGGCCGCAGAGTGCGAAACGCCGTGCGTAGACTTCACCCATCGCACGCTGCGAATCGCGATCGAGGGCGGGATTCGTCGTCAGGGTCGTGAGCTCGACGAGAGACGCGAAGAAGTGTTCGCGAAGAGCGCACGCATCGAACGCAGCGTCTCCGACTTCGACGACGCCGCTCGCACGATCGAACCCGCCGAATGGAGAGCGGTGACGGAGCACGACGCGCGCCGCCGTTTCTCCATGAAGGACACGAATCTCTATTTTTTCGGTCCCCGCGTCTCGCGGAAGAAAAGGAAGGTCGAACCATGCGCGCGTAGAGAGGAAGAGCGTCTCTGCATCTTGCAGAGCACGCAGCACGTGCTCGTTGGAGACGTTTTTTTCTGCACTGACGCAGAGCGGGAGCTCGAACGAACATACGCGTTTCGGAAGAGCGCTCACGTTCTCGACGAGAATTCGCTCGTCTGCGTTCGCAGAAGCCGTGACGAAGAAGACGACGCTCGCGAGTGTCCGAAAAGCGCGCCTCACGGAGTGCTCGGTTCGAACGACTCGGTGATTCGTTCCCAGATCGCATCCGCCCATGCCGCTCCACCGACGTCGCTCGGGTGAAGCCCGTCGACGCGCTCGATCAAAATTCCGCGCGAATCGATGAAGCTGCAAGGCTGCACGTTGTTTCGCACGACGTCGACGATACCCGTATCCGGTTTCGTCGTCGGCGGTCCGACGAAGATGCAGCGGCGCGCTCCGATGCGCCGAACGATCGCGTGAAGGGCAAAGGCGAGCGACTCGGGATGAGGTGCCTCGACGTTGTTCATGCCCAAGCTGACGATGACGAGATCCGGGTGCGCGTGCGACAGAGCGTCTTCGAGGCGCGTCGAACGTTCGAATTGCGCGATGCCGACGCCGCCCCATGCGTCGCTCGTGAATCGTGAATTGAGCGCGTGGAATCGAGGCTCCAGCGCCTTCGAGAGCCCGCCACGAAAGCCGACGAGTGAATCGCCGATGTGAAGGACGGACGAGGGAGCCATTCGCGTCACGGGACGACTGCGCTCGTTCGGCGCCTCTCCGCGCATCGCCTTCGGGATTTCGATCGGCGAAGGAGCGGGGCTGGGAGCAGGAGACGGTGAGGCATTTTCGGAGCTCGCCCTTGGCTCCGCGAGCTCGTCGTCGAACGGCGGACGTAGCGGACGCGCCTCCGTGCAACCGGTCGCGATCGTCGCAAGAGCCACCCAAGCGAGGATTGTGGATGCGCGCTCGAAGAGCGGGCTTTGCAGCTGAAATTCTGACCGAATCACGTGGTCGAGAGGATAGCTGCCCGAACGAAAGGGTCCAAAAATTGGGCCCGATGCCAGGGGTGTGCGTAAATCGCCTACATGACCGAACGACGCACTCGCCGAAGCCATGATCGAATGACTGCGCTCGAACTTTTCCTCGAGCGACTCGCGACACGCAATCAGCTCGGCGCCGTCGTCGTATCCGACAAGAAGGGACGCGTCGTCAGCGGCGTCGGCCTGATGGTGGACCTGCGCGACCTCGGTAAGCTCGGAAGCGACGTCGCGTCGGGGCGATCCGTCGATGGCGAGTTCCAGCGCGTGACAGGCGGCGACGATCTCTACGTGCGCGAGCTCGCGGTGGGCGAACAGTCCTACGTGCTTTCGAGCCTAGGCGGACGCGTTCGACGCATCGCCGACGCGACGGACGCGATTGGACGAATTCTCGCCGCCTGACCTTCCAATGTCGGACGAGCGCCGACATGCCCTCGTGCTTTGCCCAGTGGCCCTAACCACTGGGCTTTTTTGCGCACGAATCGAGAACGACACGCCAGCGCGGAACTTTTGAAACTTCCCGCTGTCCTAGCCGTCAGATTCGATAAGGAGACCTGCGCTCATGAAACGACTTCTTGCTCTCGGAATGTTGCTCTCTGCTTTCGTCGCTCGTCCTGCAGATGCTTGCATCCGCGAGATGGCGGTTCATGACGTCGGCCCGAATCCGGCCGCCGAGGTCGCGAGCACGGACACGCTCCTCGAGAACGGAAAGAGCAACGCCTCCGTCATCGCCACGCTCGCCAAATCCTTTCCTGCACTGAAGAGCGCGCCAGCGGACCCGGGTCAGCCGCTTCGCAATCACGCGCTTCGCAATGCGGCGCTCGCGGTCGCGCGGAGCAAAGGCGCGGTCAACGGCATGGGATTCAAGGCGAGTGAAACGACCACCAATCTCGCGTGGGCCGCCGCAACGATGCGCGCACTCTTTGCGCTGCGTCCGAACGATGCGTCGCTCGAAGCCGACGTCGCCGAGGTCCTCGCAAAAAGTGGCAGCACGAAGGATGAAGCGTTCACGCGCCTCACGGCTCTCGCCGAAAAAGATCTCATCGGCAGCCCGCAAGCGCTCGCCGAGCTGACGCGTTTGCGAAAAGATCGCGGCGACACGGACGGCGCAAAGGCATCTTTCGAAAAATGCCGCTCGATGACCACGCCCGCGCAAGCGAGCGTGTGTGGCGAGTCGCCAGTCGCAAAGCCTGTCCCCGCCAAGCCTTCGGCCGCGACGGCGCCGCGCACTCCCTCGCGCAGCTGAGCGCTGGGCCAAACATGTTCGGCGTTGGGCGTGCCCGTCGTCTAGGCGGGATTCAACTCGCGGCTTCGTTCGTCGCGTCGATGCTCGTCGGGTGTCGCAGCTGCACCAACGACACGAGCCGCACTTCTGTCGTCGTCAACCCCGAGCCCGCGGCCGACCTCGTTGCGGAGGGGCAGGGGCTGATCAAGCAATACGAATGCAATC
>JAHFDV010000198.1:0-447 GCA_023248815.1 Myxococcales bacterium | reverse complement strand
GGCCGCGGCGACCAACAAGCATTGCACGCATTGCCATGCCGACATCTTGAGCGGCGCGCTCAAAGCGTCCGACGTGGATCGTTCGCGCTGGTCGAGCGTCGTTCTCGGCCTCGAAGAAGCACCGTCACTCACGAACACGGAAGGCCGCTATCGACGCGATTGGATCGAGGACTATTTGGAGAAGCCGCTTCATCTTCGAGAGCGTCTCGTGCCGCACATGCCGCGTTTGTCCATTCCCGAGCACGATCGAAAAGCGATCGCTGCCGCTCTCACCCCGCACGAGCTGAGGGACGACGAAGGTGCGCTCGCGAACGCGGACGTGGCGCATGGTCGGACCCTCTTTCAGTCGAACGCGTGCGGCACGTGCCACCTCTTCACGGGCGTCGATCTTCCGCTTCCAATGGGAAGCCTCGAGAGTGCAGTGACGAATCCGGTCTCTCCGCGAGA
>JAHFDV010000197.1:5745-9744 GCA_023248815.1 Myxococcales bacterium | reverse complement strand
CTGCAGCCACGTGCACGGCAAAGTGAACATGCGCGACGCGATCGCGGAGTCGTGCAACATCTACTTCTTCAAAGTCGCGGAAACGAGCGGCATGGATCGCATCGCTCGCGTCGCGCGCGAGTTCGGTCTCGGAGCGAAGACGGGCATTGCGCTGAATCCGGAAGCGCAGGGGCGTATTCCGACGCGCTCTTGGTATGCGCTCCACTACCGCGGACAGTTTCGTATCGGCTTCACTCTCAATGCGGCAATCGGACAGGGTGCCATCGCCGTCACCCCCGTCCAGCTCGCGATCGGCTACGCGGCGCTCGCAAATGGTGGAACGCTGTATTCGCCGACGGTCGTGCGCTCCATCGAGTCTCCGGACGGAACGATCCTCCAAGATTTTCAGCCGCGCGTTCGTCACAAGGTGGCGATTCGGTCCGAGAATCTCGCGCGTATTTCCGAGGCGCTCTATGCCGTCGTCAACGATCCCAAGGGCACGGCGTTTCCCGTTCGTGACGACGGAATCGATGTAGCCGGCAAAACCGGAACGGCTCAGACCGGCGTCTCCGTCAGCGACGAAGACGATCCCAAGCGCGCCTGGTACTTCTCGCGCGATCACGCGTGGTTTGCTTCGTACTATCCGGCCAAGGCGCCCGAGATCGCCGTCGTTGCTCTCGTCGAGCACGGCGGATCGGGCCCGACGATCGCAGCTCCACTCGCGCTTCAGATCATCCGTGAGTACGCGCGTCTCGACGCCGAACGCAAAGGGAAGCCGCCCCTGCGACCGCCGACGAAGAAGGGAGCCGTTGCGCCCGTCGTCGTGAACGGCGACCCTTTGCCGATCGACGAGTCGACGGATCCTGCGACGCTCGACGAGCAGATCGACCCGTTCGCTCCACAAGACGCGCCCGACGGAGGAGCCCCATGAAGATCGAACGCCGCCTTCTCGGTCAAGAGACCGTCGACTGGCCGCTGTTTCTCGTCGCGAGCGCGCTCGCCGTCATCGGCATCGTCAATCTGTATTCGGCGACGAGTGCGACGCGCGTGGCGCTTTCGGGCCTTTATATCCAGCAGATTTATTGGCTCGTGCTCGGCGGCGTTCTCGCCCTCGGCGCCGCCCTCATCGACTACCGGCATTTCGAACGGCTTGCCTATTGGTTCTACGCGGGCGGCATCGTTCTCGTTCTCCTCGTCTTCGTCGTCGGCAAGGACGTTCGCGGAAGCTCGCGATGGATTTACATCGGCTCTTTCAGTCTTCAGCCGAGCGAGTTCATGAAGATTTTCATGGTCGTCGCGCTCGCACGCTACTTTCACGGCGATCCTCGAACGGAAGGACGATCACTGGGAGACCTCGCGATCCCCGCCGTACTCGCCGGCATTCCGACGTTCCTCGTCCTTCGCCAGCCCGACCTCGGAACCGCGCTCATCCTCATTCTCGTCTTCGGTTCGATGTGCGCTCTCACGAAGATTCGCTGGAAGAGCATCGCATGGCTCTTCGGCACACTGGCCGTGCTCATCCCCGTCGCATGGACGTACGTGATGAAGGACTACCAAAAGCGCCGCATTACGGACTTCTTGAATCCCGACTCCAATCTTCGTGGAACGGGCTGGCACGCCCATCACGCACGCGTCGCCGTGGGCAACGGGGGCTGGGTGGGGCAAGGCTTTCTCCAAGGAAGCCAAAATCAGTTTCACTTCATTCCAGACCAGTACAGCGACTTTCCGTTTGCGGTCTTCGCCGAAGAGTGGGGCTTTCTCGGAACGACCACGCTCATCTTGCTCTACGCGACTTTGATTCTCTGGGCGATTCGCGTCGCCTCGTCGGCGCGCGATCGCTTCGGATCGATGATCGCGATCGGTGTCGGCGCGATCATCTTCTGGCACGCCGTGTTCAACCTCGGCATGGTCGTCGGGCTCCTGCCGGTCGTCGGCGTCACGTTGCCCCTCTTCTCGTCGGGAGGGTCGAGCGTTCTGACCGTGCTCCTCGGGCTCGGCCTCCTCACGAACGTCTCGATTCACCGCCGCGCGGCGTGAGATGCACCGCCCGCCGCGCATCTGCGGGCTTAAACGCGCCAAAAATTGAAAAAGTGCAGGGATTTCCGCCAACTCGTCTGGCCTTTCCCCTCCTCATCCGATAATAAACAGGGCTCTCATGTCCCCGCGGGTTTCAATCGTCATTCCGGTTTTCAATGAACAGGCGATCCTGCATGCAGCGGTCGTCGACCTTCGCGAGCGCTTGAAGGCGTTCACCTGGGTTTACGAGATTATTCTTGCCGAGAACGGCTCGACCGATCAGACCGTCGAGATCGCCCAGTCCCTCGCGACGAAGTACGGCGATTCGAAAGAAGGTCAGGTCAAGGTCATCAGCCTCGGCGAGCCCAACTACGGAAAAGCGCTGAAGCAGGGCATCTTGCTCTCCCAGGGAGACATCGTCATCTGTGACGAGATCGATCTCTGCGACACCGACTTCTACAAGCGTGCGATCGAGGTGATCGAAAGCGGCGAAGCCGATCTCGTGATCGGTTCGAAGCTCGCCGAAGGATCGAAAGACGATCGACCCATCATTCGTCACGTCGCCAGCAAGGCCTATTCGGGCATGCTCCGCGTCGTTCTTGGTTTCCGGGGAACGGATACGCACGGCCTCAAAGCGTTCCGCCGCGTGGCCCTCGTCGATACCGTCCGCGCCTGCCTCGTCGAAAAAGACGTCTTCGCGAGCGAGTTCGTCATCCGCGCAGACCGAGCCGGCATCTCGACTCGCGAAATTCCGGTTCGCATCGTTGAAAAACGTCCGCCATCGATCAATCTTTTCAAGCGCGTGCCCAACGTCTTGAAGAGTGTCGCCAAGCTCACTTACGCGATCCGCATTCGCGGCTGAACGATCCCGTCCGCGTGATGTCGCTCTCTTAGCTTTTCCCCGCACGACATTTTCGATGCCGGAACCCCTCCCACCACGACAGTCTCACCACCGGCCTCCGCAGGAGACGCCGATGAGCTTGCCCGTCGTTCCAGGGCGACCATCCGTTCCGATCGTCGAGCGCCCGACGACGCCCTCGCGCGAGGTGCTCGTCGCGTCGATTTCGTTGCTCGTCCTCGGTCTCGGCACGGTGCTCGTGCTGATTGCTTGGTTCGTGCGCGCGCCCAATCCGTGGACGTGGCGCGGCATCTTCGCGATGATGACGGCGGTCGGAGCCATCGGGTCGAGCTATGCGGTGTGGCGCCTGCCTTCACGCGCCACACTTCTCGTCGGACTGGTCGTCGTTCTGACGACCTTGCTGCGCGTCGATTTCTCGGGAGAGGTGCGTGCGAGCCAAGTCGTCCTGATGCTCCTCACCATTCTCTTCAGCGCTCCGCTCATCTACGCATTCGGCAGAGTGGACTGAGCGCGTCGTGGCTGAAGCGACGCGAGACGCGAGACGCTTTTCGGAGCCACCCAAATCGTCGTCGATGAAGACCGTCGAAGCGGGCGAGACGGAAGGTCAATTCGACGTCATCGTCATCGGCGGTGGAGTCAACGGCACGGGTGTCGCCCGAGATCTCGCGCTCCGGGGCGTGAAGGTCGCACTCTTCGAGCGCAATGACCTCGCGTTCGGCGCGAGCGGCAATTCGAGCGGGATGATTCACGGCGGAGTTCGCTATCTGACGCAAGACCCTACGGTCACGCGCGATTCGTGCCGCGACTCTGGGTACATCCAACAGATCGCGCCGTTCTTGTTGTTCCGCATTCCATTCCTGATGCCCGTCGCGCCGAGTCCGACGGCCGGCATCATGCTCGAGCTGCTCGACGCCTACTTTCGCGCGTACGACAAATATCAGCCGCTGAAGCGTGGCAAGACGCACACGCGGCTTTCCGCGGACGAGATCACGAAGCTCGAACCGGGGCTCGCGGGCCCCCAAATTGGCGGCGTATCGTTCGACGAGTGGGGAATCGATGGGGCTCGCCTCTGCACGCTCAATGCGGTCGACGCAAGGGAGCGCGGCGCGAAGATTTTCGTTCATACGAGCGTCGAGAGCATCGAG
>JAHFDV010000197.1:2559-5735 GCA_023248815.1 Myxococcales bacterium | reverse complement strand
GTGCGCGAAGCGGAAACCAACGCGAGGCGACGTTATCGCGCGCGCTATGTCGTCAACGCAACGGGCGCGTGGGGCCCGCTCACGGCCGCCTTTGGTGGGATCCACTCGAAGGCCGCGCGCATTCGTCCGGGGAAGGGGATTCATGTCGTCTATGATCGCCGTCTCTCCAATTACGCGATCGTTGCCGACTCGATCGATGGCCGACGCGTCTTTCTCGAGCCTTGGCAAAACGTCAGCATCATCGGCACGACCGACGACGATTACTTCGGCAACCTCGACGACGTGACGGCGACGAGTGAAGAGGTTCGTTACTTGGTGCAGGGAATTGCGCGGGTGTTCCCCTCGATTCGCACGGCGCGGGCCATCGGCACGTATGCGGGAGTTCGGCCGACGATCTACGACTACGGGCCCGACGAAGACTCGCTATCGCGGGAGCACCTCATCGTCGATCACGCCGTCGATGGCGCCGAGGGAGTTTTCTCGATGCTCGGCGGAAAGCTCGCGAGCTATCGGCTCTTCTCGCAGGAAATGAGCGACCGTCTCGCGCGGGATCTCTGTCCCGGCGTTGCGTGTACTACCCATGAAATACCGCTGCCCGGTGGCGAAAAAATCATCGACCCTTTCAGGTTGGCGGGCGAAATCGAGACGACCCCCATCGCCGCGCGACGTCTCGTATTTCGACACGGCACGCGCGCGAACGACATTGGTGTCATCGCGCGTGAAGAATCTTTCGCGAACACGATCGTGTGCCCCTGCGAGCCCGTGACCGAGGCCGAGATTCGCTATGTCGTTCGCAACGAGGGAGCCACGAGCGTTGCGGATGTGTCACGTCGCACGCGCCTCGGGCTAGGAGCGTGCGGTGGAATGCGCTGCACCGTTCGCTGCGCGCAGATCGTCGCAGAAGAGCGTGAACTCTCGCCGCGTGAATCGATCGCGCAGGCGAAAGAATTTTTCGAGCAGCAAGCGAGGACTCGACTCCCTGTCATCGGGACCGTCCAAGCGCGACAAGAAGTGCTGCACTTCGAGCAGATGCACTCACTTTTCGGGACTCGGACGTGAGCGCGACCGTCCTCGTGATTGGTGGCGGTATCGCTGGGTTCGCCGCAGCGGCGACGGCAAAAGAGGCGGGCGCGGACGTTTCGATTGCTCTCGGACGGGCGGGGGCGACCTTTCTCTCTCCGGGCGTGCTCGACTTTGCGCAACGAGGAGATGCCTCTCCGCTCACGCAAATCGAAAAGAGCGTCTTTTCGCTCCTAGACGGATACGTCATCGAGCCCACGGAGCTCTTGACGATCGCTGGGACTTCCCGAACTGCCGACGGCCGAGACGAAACACTCCTGAGCGTATCCGCCCTTCAAGAGGATGGCGCGGTTGCCGTCATCGGCCGCACGGCATCGTTCGATTCGCGGTATCTCGCGAAAGCCTTCTCGGCGACAACGAAGCGCTCTTTCGTTGCGCTCGCGTGCGATGCGATTCAGCGTTACGCGGACGAACGACATTGGAACGACGCCGAGCTCGCCTCGCGTTTCGACGAAGAGGAAAGACTCGCGTGGCTTGCGCGGATCCTCGGCGAAGGCATCCAGCGCTCGACGACGAAGATCGCAGGTGTTCTCTTGCCGAACATTCTGGGGACGAAACCAGGGGTCGCCGCACGCCTGTCCGCGATGATGAAGCTCCCTTGTGGTGAAGTCGTCGGCACGTCCAATACTCCCGGATTTCGCTTTTTAGAGGCCCGAGATCGCGCGCTCGCGAGAGCTGCGATTCCAGTGCGCCGCGGAGACGTCGAAGGCATCGACTTTTCTTCGTCCGGGCGCGTGCGCGTGACCTTCGCCGATCACGTGGCCGACGTGTCCCGCGTCGTCGTGGCGACGGGCGGAATCGTCGGCGACGGATTACGTTACGTACCGAGCGAGATCGAATCGGCGGGCGCGCTTCCGCTCTCTTCTCGCGCCACGTTCGAGCCGAGCTTTCGTACGAACGCGCCATTGCCGATCATCGCTCCCGGCATTGCCGACCGCCCGAGCAGCCTCTTCGGTGAGCCAGCCGAGACGTTTCGTCTCTCACTCACCGCGAAGCCGTCGCCGTTTTTGCGTGCGGGATTCGACCGGCGCGCTCTCCCGCGCGGAATCCTCGTTGCCGGAGCCGCGGCAGGTGAGGGAACGACGTGGCTCGAAGCGTTCCGCAGCGGATGCGCTCAGGGCTCGAACGCGCTGATATAGGTTCGCGTCGCGAACTGATACCAGTCGGCGAGCGTATCGCTGGGGTGCGGGAACTGCGACGGGTTCGAAACGACCGCATTGCAGTAAACCTTGGAGAACACGCCGCTCGACTGATAGACGGCGTAGTACGAAGTATCGAACGGCTCGTTGAGAGCGAGATAGTTGCGCTGCGTTTCGGGATGAACGATGGCTCCTCCCGGAGCTCGCTTCACGCCGAATCCGGCGCCGTTGTCTGCGCCGACGGAACCTCCCGGATGTCGCGTGTCGGGTCCGAACGTTTCAGGGCATCCGAGAACCGCCCTTCGAAAGGCATCGTGCCGTCCTTCGAGATTCGCTTTGAAGCGCTCTTGTTGGCGATTGTGCGCGTTGGCGAGAAGTCCAAAAAAGATGAGGATGACGGGGAAGACGACGACACCTTCGACCATCGCAGTCCCGCGAGCCTTGGAGCGAGCGACCGCACATGCACGCGCTCGCTTCGGATCTGATTTCGATTTTCGTGCGTTCATCGTTCGTCTCGGCCGTCAGTGGTAAACGCCGTTTCCATAGGCTCCGCGCAACGTCGATGTCGGGAGCGGAAAGAAGAGCGCATTGGCGGGGGTAGTGGGGCTCTGCGCTGCGCCCACGGCTCTCTGAAGGCGATTCGAAAGGGTTCCGACCCCTGCCAAGAAAGAGTCGGTGCTTTCGGCTCCAGGAGTGAGTGCGCTCATGATGCCACCCGTCGTGCTTCCGAGAACGAATCCTTCGATGCGCCCTCGAACATCGCCTCCTGGCGGCCGAAAGTGCCGAAGGCGCGCTTTCCATCCTATGTGGAGCATCGAACCGTGAATCAAAGGATCGGAGCCTTCACAGTCGGCTTGCGTCCAGCGACCCATGCAGTCGAAGTAGAACTCGCCTTGTGCAAAGTAGGTCGGGTTCGTCGGAGCGCTCGGCGTGAGGTCGGCCTGATCGTTGGCACGT
>JAHFDV010000197.1:0-2549 GCA_023248815.1 Myxococcales bacterium | reverse complement strand
ACCGTATCTTCTGGAGCCGTCGCAAAGATCCAGCTGAAGACTTGAAAGTGATCCGTGCCGTTGCGGGCGACACCATCCGTACGATCGACGAGCTTCACGCCACCGGGTCTTCCTCGAAAATGGCTTGAGCAGTAGTCGCGAATGAGGCTGAGCGAATCGCCCACGGCGCCTGCATAGACCTCTGGCGCGCCCGAGCGGACGGCATTCACGCCCTTCGCGAGATCGACGAGTGGCGTTCGAATCTGCGGAAGCGCAGCTCCGAGCCAAGCCTCGAGTCGCGTCGAAGCGCTCGCGTTCGACTGAAAAAGGTAGTGACAAGCGACGAAGCGATCGCCCGCGACGACCGGCAAGCCCCAGGGCTCGTCATTCAATCCCGTCGCGCTCGGGCTCGGAAAGTTCGATGCGCCGAGTGAAATACCGACCATCTCGTTCCGTTGCCCCGAAAGAGCCGCGAGCGCCGCGGTGTAGTCCTCGGCGAGCTCCGCAGCGGCCGCGGTTGCCATCCAAGGAACGGCGCGTGCGACATCGAACATGTGACGCTGAAGGAGGCGCTGGCGATTTTCGAACGCGTAGTTTTCATCGCCCGTTGCGGGAATAGTTCGTCGTCGCAATTCTCCTGCTGCGAGGATTTCTGCGACGTGCGCTTCCTGAATTTGGAGGCACGCCGCGTTTCCACCCGGACCCGCCGTGACGACGCCCTTCGCGCAACTCGTCAACCGCTCGATGAAACCTGGACGATCAGGTGGGTCACCCGCGAGGAAGTCTTTGATCGATCGAAACGTGAGGTACGAGAGGTCGAGCCCCGTCACCGCGAGATTCGTCGCGACGAGCGCGTTCATCCCGCGGGCGTGGAGCACCGCCGAAGAGAACGCGACGTGATCGGCGACCTCTTGACGTTTTTCGCGATAGAGCGTCGTCTGCGCCACCCCGAAGAGATACCAAAGCGCGCCGATGAGCGTCGTGGCCATCATCAGCCCCAAGATCATGATCGCGCCTTCGCTCTCGCGCGCGAGCGAACGACGCCGTCCTGACGCGAGCGATGGAAGACGCCGGTCAGAGCTCATACTGAACTCCGTGATAAGGGACGACCGCCGTCGCACGTAACGGGATGAAGTCGCCGCCGCACGCCACCTTCGAGCCGAGCGGGATCGTGCAGTGAAACGTGGCCTCGAGACGCAGCTCGACGACGCCGCTCACCGGGTCGATCGTCGGGACGGGCGTGATCGACTGAAAGCGCGCGCGATCGGATTCCGTCATGGACGCGCGAGCGGCGTCGACGAGATATCCAACGTTCGCGTAGGCCGCTTCGTTCGGATCCGGATTGTGAAATCCATCGCCCGCGCTCTGTGTGACTGACGCCGCGCGACATGCGACCAGCGTTGCGTTCTTCAGGACGATGTTGGCGACATAGATCTGCGTCAGCTGCAGGAGCGAAAAGAATGCCGCGAGCAGCGGACCGATCACCACGGCGAATTCCGGAAGCACGGCTCCACGCGACGAATGCAGAAAGGATTCAGCGTTCGTCCTCCCTTGTGCCGTCTTCTTTTTCAATTGCATGTCCGTACTGAGGCTCGCGGAAGCGCGCCGATCCTGTCCCATCGTAGCAAGCGACATTCCTTAGGCCTCTGAAACCGCGCCATCTGCAAAAAATCTTATCAAACCGAGCCTTAAGCTCTCGCCGCTTCGAGCCGGTCCGTGCGCGGCTCGTCTCGTCGCATGTCCACTTCAGCTGGTGCGAGGATCCAGGCTGGGTGAATTCTATGTGTACGGTAATTGCGGAGGTTCACGCGTTTTCGCGCGACAACCCGCACAGGATCACATCAAGCTATCGGAGCAATGGCGCGGCACACGTCGTGCTTCGAAATGAACGAAATGAAGTCGGAACGATTGAAACGCGCACACAAGCGTCGCGGTGCGGCGCAGGTCGAATACGCGTTCTTGCTCGGCGTGTTCGTGATTCCCATGGTCCCGGTCTTCATCGCCGGAGGCATCGAAATGTTCCGCGGATGGGAAGAGCGCCGTACGTCTCTTCTTCGGCCTGTCCCCTGAGCTACCTCCGAAATTCGTCCATGACTGATCTCAAGAAAGCCCTGCGTGTCCTCGCCTATCTCGGCGTAGTTGGAGGGATCGGAGCGGTGCTCGTGCGTCGCCCGTCCGCCGCCAATGCCCAAGAGTTCGTGGCAGCGCAAGGGATCAGCGACGACATGATGACGCTGCGACCGTTGCTCGGTCCTGATCCTCGAAGACTCAAGCTGAATGGCGAAGCGCTGTGGGTGGCCCACGCGACGACGCGTCTCTCGGTTCACGAAGTCCTCGATCGCTTTCAAGCTCTTTGCACTTCGAAGGGGGCGGCTCCTTGGACTTTCGGTGAAGCAGAGAAGCGTCCCATCGAAGAGTTTCAGAAGGCCCTCGTCGACGCGAAAGGAATGCAACTCGGCGCGATGCGCGAGGAGACGGAGGCGGGAGGCGTCGTTCTCTGTTTCGTTCCGACGGGAGAGCAGACGTTCCTCGACCGCGTCCTTCGATTTCAGAGCGAGTCGGACCTCGCA
>JAHFDV010000196.1 GCA_023248815.1 Myxococcales bacterium | reverse complement strand
GAGCCCCGAATCGGCGAAGACCGAAATCATGCGCAAGACGGAGGGTGAATCGTGAGCATCGCGCCCGAAGAGCGAAAGATGAGCATCTGGGATCACATCTCGGAGCTCCGAAATCGCCTGATGAAGATCGGCGCCTCCGTCCTCATCGCCGCGCTCGTCGCGTGGAACTATCGAGAGAAGCTCCTCCATTGGCTCACGGTTCCCTACGAGCGCGCGTGGATCGAGCGCTATCGCGGAATCCCGATCCTCGAGAACCTCCCGCCGGAGCTTCAGACGCTCTCGCCGACCGATCCGATCTCCGGCTACTTCCAGCTCTCGATCATCACGGCGATCGTCGTCACGATCCCCGTGATCTTTTATCAGCTATGGGCGTTCATCAGCCCGGGCCTCTACGCACGCGAGCGGCGCTTCATCGTCCCGTTCGTCGTCTTTTCGAGCACGCTGTTCCTCTCGGGCGTCGCCTTCGGCTACTACGTGTTTTTCCCGTTCTTCTTCAAGTTCTCCTTCTCGCTCCTCGGGCGCGTTGGAGACGAAGGCACGGCGGTCCTCACGCAAAAAGCAACGCTCTCGGAGTACCTCGACTTCACGACACGCGCGCTCCTCGCGATGGGCTTCACGTTCGAGCTCCCGATCCTCATCACCTTCCTAGTGATCGCCGGCTTCGTGACGCGAAGGCAACTCATCCGCTTCAGCCGCTGGGCGATCATCATCTCGCTGATCATCGGCGCCATCGTCTCCCCCGGCCCCGACGTAATGAGCCAGCTCATCATCTCGGGCGCTATCATCGCCCTCTACTTCCTCTCGATCGTCCTCTCGTTCTTCGTAGTCCCGCGCAAACGAGAACCAAAGCCCGCGCAATAGCCTCTCTCGCTCTCTCGCTGCCTCTCTCCCTCTCACAGAGTAAAAGAGGCGCGCGAGATCGCGAGCGAACGCCGCGCGGCTAGGAAGGCCGAGCGACACGTACTTCCGTACGTCGAGCGAGGCCGACCGACGCCGCGTGGCGTGCAGCCGCGATGTCGCCGCCTCTTAGTTGGGGGCGGTTTCGGTGGGTACCGGAATGCGACGAGCGTCGATCCAGAGACCATCGAGATCGTACGTACCGCGCGCTTCTTCTTGGAGCACGTGAACGACGACATCGCCGAAGTCCATGAGAACCCAGCGCGCATGCGGCAAGCCTTCCGTCGAAAGCGGGCGCTTGCCGACCTTCGAGAGCGCATCTTCGATTCCTTGCGCCAACGCGACGACGTGACGATCGCTTCGACCCGTCATCAGAATGAGAAAGTCGGCGTAGTCGATGCGGCCCGCCACATCGATAATCTCGAGGCCCATGGCCTTCTTGTCGAGGGCAGCGGTCGCGACTTGAATCGCGAGCGTGCGCGCAGCTTCACTGGCAACGCTCGGTCCGTCTTCGCGCTTGCCTGGGAGGCGACGCTTGGGCTCTTTGTCACCCTTCTCTGCCTTGCCGCGCGAAGAGGCGACCGGGGTTTCCGAACGCGTCTCGGGAAGACGCGGACGATTGGCGAGAGCTTTGCCGCTTTTCTTCGCGGCGGCCGGCTTTGCCCGTGTGGAGGCGGCAGGCGCTCGCGTCGTGGCAGCGGCAGGCCGCGCCGCGCGTGCGGGCTTACTCTTCCCACTTCCGTGAGATGAATGGATTTTCGGCCGTGCGGGCTTCTTCGTGGTGCGTTTAGCGCTCAAGCGACGGGAGGCTACGGGACTTCTATGGGGGTGGCAAGCGTTCCCGAGCCCCCGCGGGGCGAGGTTTTTGCTACCTTGGGAGAGATCTTGGCCAACTTGCTTTCGCCGCGCTCGAGGCGGTTCACTTCGATGTTTCTTGGGACCGCGCTTCTCGCGTGTCCCCTTTGCGCGCACGCGCAACCAGCATCGCCTGCAAACTCGGCTGCGGGAAGCACTCCCTCTCCTGGAAACAGCGCGCCTCCTCTGCAGCCATCGTCGTCGCAGGACAGGCCTTCGTCGACATCCTCCAAAGAGGCCCAGGTTCACTTCGAGCGTGCGAAATCGCTTTATGCCGCAGGGCGTTACGGCGAGAGCCTCGGGGAGCTCGAGACGGCTCACAAGCTCGATCCCGACGCGCGCGATCTCGTCTTCAATCTGGCGCTCGTTCAAGAGAAGCGCCTCGAGCTCGATCAAGCGCTCGCCTACTTGCGACACTATCTCGAGATGAACCCGACGGCCGATGAACGCCGCCGCGCCGAGGCAGCCATCAAACGTCTCGAGGGTGCCAAGGAATCAATCAAGAAGCCCGAAAGCGAGCCTGCTCCTCCGCCGCGCGTCGTCATCGTCCCACGCACGGTCGAACGTGGACGCATCGATGCCTTTACGATCGGCGCAGCAGCCATCGGAGTGGTTGGGCTCGGAGTCGGAATCGGTTTCGGCCTCGCAGCGCTTTCGGGTCGCCCCGCATCCGGGCAAATCACGAGCGGTGAGTCTGGCGCGACGTATCGAGATCTTGCCGATCGCTCCGACTCCGCGCACTCGAAAGCGGTCATTGCAGACGTGGGCTTCGTCGTTGGCGGGGCGGGGCTCATCGGTGCTGCGGTCCTATTTTTCGCGCGCGAAAAGAACGGATCACATCCTTCCAAGGAAGCGCACTTCAACGTGATGCCGTTTCGCGATGGCGCGCAGTTTTCTTACGGAGCGAACTTTTGAACGCGCGCTTCATCACCCGCGCGCTCGCGCTTCTCACGCTCGTCGTCGCCTTCGGCTGCCAAGCCATCGTCTCGAGTGATCCGCCTTCGTTCGTTTGCTCGGGCACCTCTCTCGCCGCATGTCCTGCGGGCAACTACTGCAAAGGCGCAGGCTGTTCACCGTGCGAAGCGATCGACATCTGCGACGGCTTCGACAACGACTGCAACGGCAAGGTCGACGACGGCGACAAGAACGACCGCGACAAGGACGGCGTGACCATCTGCGGGCGCATCAGCCCCACGGGGGAGGTCGTCGATCGCGACTGTGACGACGACGACTCGAGCGTCAACCCTCTCCTCCCCGAGGTCTGCAACGGTAAAGACGACGACTGTGACGGACAGATCGACGAAAACGCGTGCGCCGAAGACGAGCTCTGCGCGCCGAAGACCGGATGCGTAAAAAAGGCCACGGCGTGCGATCCGACCGCCGCCCCCCCCGCGTGTCCGGTCAATCAAAGGTGCGATACGGCCACTCTCTCGTGCGTCGGAAATGCGGTTCTCCCGCTCGGAACACCGTGTGTCGTCGATCAACAATGTGGTGATTCGGCGTTCTGTGCGCCGTCATCGCTCCTTCCGTCAGGCATTGGTGCAGTCTGCACACGTTCGTGCTGCTCGAGTGCCGATTGCCCGAACGACTTCGTGTGCGCGCCGCAAGGAACGGGAGGAAACTTCTGCGTCAGCGCGCGCGCGCTAGGCCGAAGCGCGATCGGCACTGCGACTGGCGGGTCCGCCTGTACGGCCAACGCTGATTGCCGCTCGGGCGTTTGCGACGCGAAACGCTGCGAAGAGCCCTGCTGTGACGACTCTACGTGTGCGACGGGAACGGTGTGTCGCGCGACATCGTTCGTCGGGAGCACGCACTTCACCTTCGGCTGCGCGGTGAAGAACGGCTCGCGCGTCCCCTTCAGCGATTGCTCGGCCGGCAACTGCGAGAAAGGCGCCTGCTCAGACTTCGTCGAAGGAAGTGTCTGCGTATCCCCCTGCTGCGGCTCCGTGGGTTGCGGCACGCTCGATGGCGATTCCGTCATGTGCCGCGAGGTCGCGCCGCGGAGCCACGCCGGCGATCGGGTCTTTGCATGTTCGCTCATCGTCGCAGGAACGAGCTTCCTTCCAATGGGCGAGACGTGCACGAAGGCGTCCGAGTGCCGCGGCAACCTTTGTCAGAGCGATCAGAAGACGGGTACGAGTTACTGCTCCGACATTTGCTGCCGTGACTCCGACTGCACCGGTGGGCTTTCGTGCCTTCCCTACGCGAGCTCCGGGGTTCAAGTTCTCCGCTGCCAACGCACGTAGCGGCTACTTCGCCTTTTCAGTCTCGCTGCCTTGCTCGGCGACGAGCACGCGACGATAGGAGGTTCGCGGTAGGCCGACGAGTCGCGCCGCTTCACTCACGTTTCCGCGGCATTCTGCGAGCGCTTGCTCGGCGGCTTTCCGCGATAGCTTCACCTCGCCATTCGTATGCGCCCCGCTCGCGCGAATGAGATGCACGGGCTCGATGATCGATCCCGTCGCGAGATCGGCTGCGCGAAACACGATGTTCCGAAGCTCGCGCACATTGCCGTGCCAGTCCATCTGCGAAAGGGCTTCGAGCGCCTGGGGAGAGAGCATGCGCGGTCCGACTTCACGCGCGAGCTCGCGCAAGAGAAGCTTTGCGATGGCGGGAATATCTTCCCGCCGATCTCGCAGCGGTGGAATCGCGAGCGTGAAGACCTCGAGGCGATGATAGAGGTCGCGCCTGAACCTGCCTTCGCGTACGCGATCTGCAAGGTCCACGTGCGTCGCGGCAACGATGCGAACGTCGCGCTTTCGCCCGCTTCCCTCGGCACCGACCGTGCGCACCTCGTATCCGTCGAGCGCACGAAGGAGCTTCGGCTGCGCATCGAGGGGTAGCTCGCCGATCTCGTCGAGAAAGAGCGTTCCACCATCGGCCTCTTCGAACGCGCCACGCTTTCGCGATACCGCGCCCGTAAAGGCGCCGCGCTCGTGACCGAAGAGCTCGCTCTCGATGAGCTCGCGGGGCAGCGCCGCCACGTTGATGACGACGAATGGCCGCTTCTGACGAGGCCCCTCGTCGTGAAGAGCTCGCGCAATCTTCTCCTTGCCGACGCCTGTCTCTCCCGAGATCAAGACCGGCGCGCGGTAAGCCGCAAAACGACGAACGCGCGACGCAAGCGTACGCATGGCTTCGGAGCGCCCCGCGACTTCTGGAAGCGGCTCGGAGCCAGTGCCTTCTTCGTCGTCGCGCCGCATCGGAACGACGGTCCCGCTCGTCGTCCCAATCGTGAGGCGCCCGCCGATTTCGAGGAGTCCCTCCTTCACGCGGACGCCGTTCGCATAGACGCCATTGCGAGAGCCGAGGTCACGCACCGCAAGACGACCCTTGGCGACGAGGAGCTCGCAGTGCACCGCGCTCACGGCCGGATCTGCGAGCACGCAGGCGGCGCGCGTAGATGAGCCGAGGGTGACGGGATCCGTGCCTACGACGACGCGCTGATCGTCGAAGGAGACCGCGAGAAGGGTCTCGCGAGATTCGTTGTTGGAGATGGAGAGGGTGACGACTTCTTCGTCGGTTCGTGATGCATCGTACATGTAGGCAGGTGTCGACCCTGCGCTGACGGAAGTTGCGGAAAAAGCGACATACTCCCAAAAAGGTCGCCAAAAAGAATCGGGCGGCCACTCTTTCGAGAAGCCGCCCGTCTTCGTCAGAGCTTTACCCTGACTCGTCTACCGCTTGCGTCAGCCGACGGCGAT
Source organism: Myxococcales bacterium (assembly GCA_023248815.1). Taxonomy (GTDB): domain Bacteria; phylum Myxococcota_A; class Polyangia; order Polyangiales; family Polyangiaceae; genus JAHFDV01. Next base: position 4,295 of record JAHFDV010000196.1, on the reverse strand, counting down.
CCCAAGCGCCTGACGGAGGATGAAGTACTGCTCGCTCACGGAGAACGCGAGGAGCTCCTTCATCTTGTCGCCCGGTGGGAGGTCGCCTGGAAGCTGCGGTTCGGCCGCAATGATCTTCTTGGCGATCTCGAGATCCGCGCAGAGCAATAGTCCCGCGCGAGCCGCCGTGACTTCCGTCACTTGGAGCCAGCGCTTGAGATCTGCACGAGCGCCGTCTTCCATGAAGCGCTGCACGACGAGGCGCAGCGAATCGCGTTGAACGGGTTGCATGTGCTTGGCGAGCTCTTGCGCCGTGGTGTTCACCGCTTGCGCCATCTCGCCGGGGACTGCGAAGTCCGGAGCGACGATCTTGATCGCAGCGAAGAGCATCACCTTGAGCTCGTTCATGGTCGGGAAGAGCGTGCGCATGTAGTGCTCACCGCGATAGTACGCGAGGTGCTTACCGACGATGAACGTGAGCTCTTGCGGCGTGAAGCCCGTAAGAACGCTCTGTCCTGCGACGCTGGCCGGAGGTGAAGAAGGGACCGCCGAGAGCGCGCCCGCAACGTCATTGCGCACGTAGAGCTCAGGAAGCGGAACACCGAGGACCGTTGCGGCCCAGCCGAACGTCTTCGCGAAGGTTACCGTGCTCGTCGCCGGATCCTGCTTGAAGCGTTTGTCGAGGACGGGCAACTGACGAGCCGCACGCAGCTGGGTCATCTTGGCGACGATCGCGGCGGGCGTGATCATCTCGAAGATTTTGCCGACGTAGATGCTCTCTTCCGAGTGGAAGAGGTTCTTCACCCACTGCTCGTTGTCGAGGCGGCTCTTCACCTGAAGCATGCCCTTCGGGCGGTACTGCTCGAAGAACTGCTGCTCCTCTTCCGAAGCCTTTCGGAGGAACGTGAGTGCTGCCGTCATGCACCAAGCACGGTCGTACTGGTGCTGGTTCATGTAGAGCCGGTAGAGGCTGCGGTACGGATCGACGCGCATCGGATCCTTTTGGAGGATCTCCTGATGTTCGCCGATCGCGTTGTCGACCTGATCGCTCTGCTCGAAGAGCTCGGCCAAGATCTGACGCGCAACGATCTGCTGCTCAGGGGCGTCGTCCGCACGCTGTGCTGCCATGCGGAAGGCTTCGATCGAGCTTGCAGGATTCTGCAGACGATCGCGGTAGATCAAGCCGAGCTGATGCCAGAGCTGCTGCTCGAGGCGCTTGTCGGCGTTGCCCGGCGTGGAGAGACGATGGAGCATCTTGCGGTAGGCCCGCTCGAGATTCTTCCAGTCTTTCGTTGCCGTGAGGATCTTGTTGATGCGCTCGAAGGCCTCGAGGAGCTTCGGATTGAGATCGAGAGCATCGTTGAAGAGCTCGACTGCGCGATCTTGATCCTGGAGCTTGTCTCGGTAGAGCTGAGCGACCGTGTAGATGAACTTGGACTTGCGGATGCTGTCCTTCTCCATCTCGGCGATCGCCTGGATGGTGTCGACCATCTTGTCCCAGTTTTCAGTGCCCTGGTAGAGCTCCAACATTTTGTGGAGGAGCGGATGATCCGTCGGATTGATGTCGCGCGCTTCTTCGAGCGCCTCGACGGCCTTGTGGAAGTCCTTCTCTTTGTCTTTCCACACATCCGCGATCTCGACGAGCATGTTGAAGCGCTCTTGGCCTTCGAACACGTTGTCGAGGATCTGACGGCGGTACGAGACCGACTGCTTCCAGTCTTTGAGCTCGGCATACGTATCGACGAGAGCGTCGAGCGTCGGACGGTGTGAGCCGTCGACTCCGAGTGCCTTTTCGTAGTTGCCAATCGCTTGCTTCGGTTGACCTTGCTCGCGCTTGATCGAACCTAGGCGGTAGTAGACCGTCGCGCGCGCTTCCGTCTCTTCCTCGGGAAGCGACGTGAGCACCTTCTGGTAGTTCGAGAGCGCCGCTGCCCAGTCCTTCAGGCGGAAGCTGACCTCTGCGAGACCGCGAATCGTCTCTTGATCCGTGAGGTCGAGTTGGAGCGCGGCGGTGTACGCCTTGTGCGCCTTCTCGTCCTTGTTGAGCTCGAAGGCGGCCTTCGCGAGCTTCTTCTGAAGCTCCTTCTGTTCCGTCTTGTCACGCTTGCCCGCCTTGCGAACGAGCATGTCGAGAAGAGGCTCGGCGTGTTCCCACTGGCTTTGCGCGAGATACTCGTCCGCGAGCGGAAGCGCCGCGTCTTCGTTCTCTTCGTCCGCCTCGAGAGCGGATTGCCACGCGAGCACTGCACTATCGTGATCGCCGAGATGCTCCTCACGGAGGCGTCCGAGTTCGACGAGCAACTTCGCGCGTTGGCGCGGAGCGGTCGTGAAGCTCTGCTCTTGGTCGATGTACTTCGCTGCGCGGTCGTAGTCGCCGGCATCGAGTGCAATCTGACGAACGGCAGCGAGCGACGGGATGTGCGCCGGCTCGATGTCGAGCGTCATCTCGTAACGTTCCTGCGCCGAGACGCGGTCGCCGAGCTTCTCATCGAGAATTTTGGCGATTCGGTAGAACGATTCGACGCGCTGTTTGGTGTCGGGCGTGAGATCCGCGACGCGTCCCATGAAGTCGACCGCTTGCTGCGCGTCGCCTTGCTTCTCGTAGAGCTTCGCGAGCGCTTCGAGTGCGGGCACGTTCGTGTCGTCGAGGTCGACGATGTTGCGGTAGGCGTCGATCGCACGATCGGCGTCTGCAATTTCGTCGGCGTAGACTTGAGCGATCGATCCATAGAGATCGACCTTCGTCTTGCGCTCGGCCGTCGCCGAGACATGACGCTCGTAGACTTGGATGAGATCCAGCCACTGGTGAAGCTTGCGGAGGTTTCGCTCGAGAGCGAAGTACGCATCTTCGTGGTTCGGATCGATCGCGAGAACCTCTTCGAGGCGCTGAGCCGCGAGGTCGGGCTTGAGGAACTGCTCTTCTTGCAGCTTCGCGAGCTGAAGAAGTGCGTCCATACGCTCGCGTTCCGTCGTGACGACTTCGAGCTCGCGCTCGAGGACACGAACGAGCTCCGGCCAGTGCTCGAGGGCTTCGTAGACACGACCAAGGCCACGGAGACCTTGGAGGTTGGTGTTGTCGACGTCGACGACCTCGCGGTAGACCTGTGCGGCCTTCTGCGGCTCGTTGAGATTCGACTCGTACAGTGAGGCTACGCGGAGCTTCGTCGTCGCGATGTCCTCCGGAACGGAGAGCGCCGAGACTTTGCGCTTCAAGACGTCGACGAGGTCCTTGTGGAGACCGCGTGCGCCGTAGATACGCTCGAGATGCTCGATCGCCGGCAGGTAGTGCCCGTCGACTTCGAGTGCGCGCGTGAAGTAGCCGATCGCTTGATCGGTCTGACTCATTTGCGAATCGAGGAGCTCGCCGAGCTCCGTCATGATCTCTTTGCGATCGACGTCTGCGATTGCGACGTCGAGTGCGCTCGTGAGCGTGGCGCCCACTTGCGTCCAGTTCGCGTTCTTTCGGTAAAGCTGCGCGAGCTGACGTTTCGCCCCGACGTTGTTCGGGTCGAGCTGCACGATCATCGTGTAGTAGGGCTGCGCGTGCTCGGGGTGACCGAGGTCGTCGCCGTACCACTTGGCAAGGTGGAGGCAGAGGCGGATCTTCTGCTGCGGATCCTTCTCGGCCTTGAGCCACTGGTTCACGTTCTGGATGAGCTCGCCCCAGCGACCCGTGGCTTGCGCCATGCGCTCGAGGTAGCGAGCCGTCTCGCGATCGTGGAAGTCCTCGTTGAGCGCCGTGAGAAGCGCGTCGAACGCTTGGTTCTTGTCTTCGAGATGCTCTTCGAAGACGCGTGCGATCTTGCGTAGCAGATCCGTGCGCTCCGTCGTCTCGGTGCGCGTATCGAGGCGCGCGAGGTAGAGCTCGATGAGCTGTTCCCAACGCGACGCCGTTTGATGGCGCTTTTCGAGCTCGAAGAACGCTTCGTCGCTCGCGCCATCGACACCGAGAATCTTCTGGTAGGCGGTGGTCGCGGAGTCGGGCTCTTGAAGTGTGTCCGTCCAGATGACGGCAACACTCCGGAACTCGTCGACCTTGGCAGCCGTGTCTTCGAGCGCTTCAGCGCGCATCATCTTGACGTCGATGACGTCGGTCCAACGCTCTTCACTGCGATAGATGCCTTCGAGGGCGTCTAACGCTTCGAAGTCGGCGCCAGATTCGATGAGCTTCTTCCAAGCTTCAGCCGCGTCGAACGGCTGCTCCATCTTCTGGCCGTAGGTCTTACCGAGCTCGCGGTAGACTTCGCGAATCTCCTCGCCGTCGAGGAAGTTCGTCGCGCGGTCGACGATCTGGTGGAGCGCGGTGACGAGCTCGT
>JAHFDV010000602.1 GCA_023248815.1 Myxococcales bacterium | reverse complement strand
AGCAACAGGCGTCCCCACCACCACGTCACGCTCACCCGTCTGACGCGACAGCCACACGAAGTACGACGCCAGCAAGACCCCGAATAGCGTCTCACCGTGCTCCTTCGCATACGACTGCAAGCGCGACGGCCAGTCCCCTCCAAGCCGCTGCTCGATTCGCTCACCTGCAAACGTCTGCTTCGCCGGCCGCGTCTTGTCCGTTACCAACGAAAGAGACGTCGGTGCTCCCCTCAGCTCCTCCTTCCAAAACGTTAGCTCCCGTAACGACTCCGCCTCACCTGCCCCTCGCTGCCACCTCGCGTAGTCGCCGTACTGAATTGGAAGAAACGCCCACTCGTCGCCGGCTCCCGAGCTTGCTCGCGCATATCCCTCGCCCACTTCGCGCGACAAAATCTCGAGCGACCACCCGTCGCAAATCAGATGGTGAAGGCTCAATACCAGCACGCTCGGCGTCCCCAAGAGCACACTCGCGCGAAACAAGTCGTCTCGCTCCAGGTCGAACGGCGCGTTCGCCAAAAGAGACGCCTCCTCCGACACTCGCTCCGTTGACCATTCACGAGCGTCCACCACCGACAGAATCCGCGAAGGGACCGGCCCCACACGCTGGGACGCCTGACCGAGCGGCGTCGCATCGACGTGAACGCGAAGAATCTCGTGGCGCCGCACGACGAGTTGCAGCGCGCGCTCCAGTCGCTCGATCTGCAAGTCTCCCCGAACCGAAAAGGCACCCGAGACGTTGTACGCGGAGGTTCCTGGATGCAGGAGCTCCAGGAAATAGAGGCGCTCTTGTTGGTGGCTGAGTGGCCACGTGTCGCCACCGAGACGCGGAATCGACTCTTTTCGTTGCGCGCCGCTCTCTGCGATTCGCTTCGCCAACGCACGCACCGTCGGACTCTCGAACACCCATCCCACCGGAACCTCTCGCCCTAGCTCCGCGCGCAATCGCGACACGAGACGCATCGCTTGAATCGAATGACCCCCGAGACTGAAAAAGCTGTCGCGAGCGCCCACGCGCTCCGAAGACAAAAGCTCCCCGTACGCCAGTGCTACTCTCGTTTCGAGCTCGCCCGCTGGCGCCTCGTATTGCTCAGACAGTACGAGCTCCCCCACCTCCGGCAGCGCTTTGCGATCGACCTTGCCGCTCGCATTGAGAGGAAAGGATTCGAGCGCGACCAAGCGTTCGGGAATCATGTATTCCGCGATCGACGAGCTCAACCTCTTCTTCATCTCTGCTTCGGACAGAAGCAGGTCGGTATCCAGTAGGACGAGATAGGCGACGAGGCGCGGTTGTCTGCCCGCGACCTCTTTCAATACGGTCACCACGGATCGAACGGGCAGAGTCGCAAGGATCGCATTGTCGATCTCTCCGAGCTCGATTCGGAAACCGCGCAACTTGATCTGGTCGTCGACGCGCCCGCGTATTTCCAGGCATCCATTCGCATCCCACCGCCCAAGGTCACCTGTTCGATAGATCCTTGATCCGGGCTCTGCCGCGAAGGGATCTGGGACGAACTTCTCTGCCGTCAGTTGCGCTGCATTGAGATATCCCTGCGCGAGCCCCGCTCCGGCGATGCAGACTTCGCCGCTCACGCCGGGCGGCACGCGTCGACCCTCGCGCAAAATCCGAATCGATGTGCCCTCGATCGGCCTCCCGACTCCCGACTCCTCAGCAGCTGTCGCCCATGCAGAGGCGATCGTGGTCTCCGTCGGTCCGTAGAGATCACTCAACCGGGGGGAGGATCCCACGATCGAGAGCCACTTCGAGCGCGCATCCGGGGACATCTTCTCGGATCCGACAATGACGTGACGCAGTTCCCGCCAGAGCGAGTCAGTTCCCGAAATCTCAGATAGGACCTCCGCCCAAAAGGCCGTCGGTATGTCGATGATCGAGATCTTCTTTGCGCGAGCCCACAGGAGAAACCTTCTCGGATCTTGCAGGGGCGGGCGAAGGACTAGCGTCGCGCCCGCGCCCAGGGTGGTAAAAATTTCCTCGACGCTGACGTCGAAGCTAATCGAAGCGAACTGCCCTATGCGATCGGTCGGCGTGACGCAGAAGTGCATGACGAATGCATGGACGTACGCGGATGCGGATGCGTGCGAGGTGACGACGCCTTTGGGAACTCCAGTCGTCCCTGAGGTGTAGATTACATACGCGGGCTGTCGCTCATGATGAGTTCGCGTGTTCGAATCGAAGCACGCGATGCCTTCGAGGGGAGACTCGACGTCAAGCCGCCTCAGGTTGGGACGAACACGCGCTTCGCGACCACAAAGGATCCACGACGCGCCGCAGTCTTTGGCTATCAGTCCGACCCGGACGTCCGGTGAGCCGATGTCGATCGGTACATAGGTCGCGCCAATCTCGAAGAGGGCGAGCATCGCAGCAACGACCCCAACCGAGCTCTTACCTTCAAGCAAAACAAACTCGCCCGGGCGAATCCCAACTCCGTGCAGACGTGCGGCCTGCTGCGAAGCGAGCACGAGAAGTTCACCGTAAGTAGTTTTAACACCATCAACGTCTTCGATGGCAACCGCGTCTGGGTGTGACGCAGATTGAGCCTTTGCGAGATTGAGAAGCGATCGGTGCGGTGAATTAAGTCCCTCGCTCGTTTCGAGCTCGTTGAGTCGGCGAAGATCGGCTCCGTCGGGGAGCCACGCGACGTTCTCGAGAGAGCTATCCGTGAAAGCGACGAATCGGCGCGCCATCGCTACGACCGTGGCATGCGAGAAGAGGTCGGTACTGTATTCGAAGGCGCATAAGAGCGAGCCGTCGGAGAGCGGCTCGCTCGAGAGCGTCAGATCGAACTGCGATGTCGTGCGACGCACGGGCAGACGTCCGAAGGAGATACTTCCGACAGGCGGGAGGTTCTGTACGGTGTCTTGATAGGAAAACATCGCCTGAAAGACGGGCGCCCGGCTGGGATCGCGCTCGAGATTCAAGGACTCGACGAGTGTCGCGAGAGGGAGCTCTTGGTGCGCCAGAGCGCGTCCCAGCCTTAGCGAGACCTCGTTGAGCAGCGACCGAAATGTCGCGTCACGCTTCCACGAAGCACGTAGTGGAAGAGTATTCGTGAAGAGGCCGATGAGTGATTGCGCGCTCGAATGGCTGCGTCCCAAAACGGGCGTACCGACGATGATGTCTCGGCCAGCGCCATGCATCGAGAGCCAGCAGTAAAATGCCGTTAGCAAGACGGCAAATCTTGTCGTGCCCTGTGCCCTTGCCAGTTCATCGAGCCGAGCGAGACCCCCGCGCTCTATCTTCATCTCCACCACCCCCCCGCGAAAAGTCTGTTTCGCAGGGCGCGCAAAATCCGTCGAGAGTTCGATAGTTGTCGGGGCTCCCTCAAGCTCGGCCATCCAGAACGCAATCTCTGTTTCGAGATGTGGGCCACTCAGGCGCTTTCGCTGCCACGCCGCGAAGTCCACATATTGGATTGTGAGAGGAGGGAGAGA
>JAHFDV010000601.1 GCA_023248815.1 Myxococcales bacterium | reverse complement strand
CGACCAAAGCTGTTCGGTCTTTTGGGTGACGGTAGAGAACATGTCGGAGGGCGAAATCTGCGACGTGATCACATGGGGCTCGAACGCAAGAAGTGCGCTTGTGGCCGACAGCTCGTCCGGCGGGACGAGCTTCATCGCCAGCGACAGGTATTCCGGTGACGAAGACGTCGACGCGCCACCGTTGAAGTGAACGGCGTTCGACAGTTCCAAGAGCGGAGGAAGCTCTAGCTTGCCGAGGCCACCCACGCTCGCCACCTTGACCTTGTTCTCCGACGGGATCGCGTAGAGCGCCCGCGCGTCCTGTTCCAGATACGGCACGAGCGCCGCCATAGCGGTGGCTTCGTTGGTCAAAGAGCTCGCTGACCACCAGACAAGATCGTTTGGAGGAAACTCTGGGGGAGGCGCGGTCGGTTCGATCAAGAAGAGCTCTCGCTGCGCAGCTTGGGACGCCATGATGGGACTATCGAGGATCGAAACGGGTCCGATGATTCCTTGCACACCGATGGACGCGAGGTGATCGCTCACCGCAACGAGATGGCTCGTGATGAGGTCTTCCGCGATCTTGGTAACGTCGACGATGAGGAGCACGATCGGACGTCGGCCGCCTTCGACATCCACCGTGGGTAAGCCCTCCACCTCGTTAATCTCGGCGAACGCTAGCTCGGCCGCGCGAACGCGCTCCTGATCGCTCTTGGAGAGTGACGGGGACGCGACGTAGGCAAATAGCACAGGGTTCTTGGAAGCGTCGTAAGGCGTCTCTTTCGAAATCGTGACGCCGGGCATTTCGATGGGAAAGCACTGAGGCTCGATGCGCCTGCCGCACACAGCAGGGACGCCGAGAGCGGTGGAGCACACTTCTGCGCTGCACGAGTTGTTTGTGACGCCGCTGTCGCCGGCGATGCCGCCGTCGTCTCTCCCGCCGTTGCCGGACTCAGACGAGCAAGCCGCCACTCCTGCCCAGATCATCCCCCCGAGGGACGTAATCATCGACTGTTTCACCATGCCTCTCCACCTCCCGGGGCGCTGCAAATCCATCACGAAACTTGGTGAACAAGATGTGCTCCGCGGCCCCAATCGCCGCAAGACACCTACGCGGTCGACTCGGTATCAGCGTGCGCCTTCGTGCGGTCGCGGCGCTCACGGACCTTGGAGAAGGGTAGCCGACGCGCTCACACCACGCGGTACGTGATCTGAACGAGGCCGCTTTCGAACGCTTTGCTCGATAGCAGCTCGAGGCCAACGTCGTGGCCGATCTTCTGCGTCAGACGCGCCCCTTCACCGAGGACAATGGGAATCAACGAGACCGTCACCTCATCGACGAGCTTCGCCGCGAGGAATTGCGAGATGATCATGCCGCCGTCCACGTAGACGTGCTTGGCGCCTTCCTCGGCGAGTCGTTCCATGAGCTCGACGAGATCGCCGGAATAGAACTCTTCGCCGTGCAACGATTCCCCCGGTGCGTGCGTCCTCACGATGCAGCGCTTCCCGGTGTAGTGCCAGGTATCGAAGGAGAGCGCCGTCTCGTACGTCTTTCGTCCCATCACGAGTGTGTCCGTAGTGTCGAAAAAGCGCTTGAAGCCGTAGTCCTCCCCTTCGCGCTCTACGATCGACAGCCAATCGATCCGCCCATCCTCACGAGCAATGAAGCCGTCGAGACTGGTGGCAATGTAGACAGAGCATCGTGGTCGCGGCATGGGAGAGCCCAAACTAACACTTCGGCGGTGCCCCTCACCCCGCATTTCAGCTGGCATGAGAGCGCGTGCCAGCGAGCGGATCCAACGAGCCTTCGATAGAGCGCGTGCAACGATGACGAAGGGATATCCACTCGCCGATCAACGAGCGGCTAATCGCTTCGAGTCACGAGCACGTGAGGGTCGAGGATGTAGCCCTCGTCACCTCTGACGAGGAGCTCTCCTAGAAAGTTCTTTCGCAGAAAGGACATGGCGACATGAACACGGTTGCGCATCGTAGCCCGGTCGGCGACGTCGTCGGGCCATGCCACCTCGAAGGCTCTCTCAATCGAGAGCGAATCTTGCTGATGCGCTGCGAGAGCCCACAGAATCTTGAATGGGGCATTCGGGATGCTGTCGAGCGTCGTGCCTCCGAGTCGAGCATGGCGACGCGAGGGATCGCGCGAAAGGTCGAGAATGATGTTCCCAACGGCCGTTCGAGTCTTGAAGCCGAACGCCTCGAGACGCGGGGCGGACGCCATGAAACACAGGCGAGCGTCTACGCATTTGCGATACCATGTCGCCCCCCGATCATCGGGAGCGAAGAGGACGCTCAGAGAGTTTTCGACGTCTTTCTTTCGCGCTGGCGTGGGCTCGCGCTCGAAGCGCATGAGCTCGTAACGAAGAAGCACGGCCCGCGTCGTTGCAGCCGAAGTGTCGGTAACGGGTTCGCTGCGAATCGAGACTGCCACAGCCTCCGCCGCGTCGTGTTCACCCGCGAGATCTGCGGCAATGGCACGGAACATTCGAACTTCGCTTCGCGTCTCGATCGCAGCGGAAGCAGCGCTCGCCCGGTCGAGATCGGGTCCGATCTTCTCTAGGTGGCCGCGAACGAGATGGAGACGCGGCTTCTCACGCATGACCTCGGCTGCGAGGCGCAGGATGCCTCCGCGTATTCCTACCTCGTAGCCCCGTTCGAACGCGACATCCGCCTCGTCGAACTTCTCCTGCAGCGCGAGAACGGCTCCGAGGATGACCCACATTGCGGCAACGGCCGGCGGCGGGGAGGTGCGAGCTTCGATGCCCTCACGCGCGACCCTGGCTGCCCCGTCGAGGTCGCCGCGATCGGCCAGAAGGGCGCCGTACAGCATTGGATATCGAGAAAGTGACCAGGAGAGCTTCTCTCTGCGAGCCAGCGCATAGCGCCCCTCGACGACGCGAAGCCCCTCCTCGACGAAGCCACGCTGTCTGGTCGCGATGCCGAGGGAGAGCGCCGCTTCGCATTCGAGCGCAGCGTCGCCGAGCTCCCGCGCGAGCTCCAGCGCTTCGAGCGCGTCGCCGTAGCCCGCCTCGTTGTCGTTGCTGTCGGCGTCGGGCTTCGCTACGCGCGTGAGCTTGACGCTCGCGAGAGCAATGAGGCTTGCAGCGCGCCCCCTATCTTGTGCGGTGGAGAACGCGACGGCAGCCTCTGCCGATGCGAGTGCGGCGTCCATGTTGACGAATCCTCGTTGAAAAATCGCTTTCGTCCTGAGCCACGACGCCTTCGCTTCATCGGGAAGTACATCGAGAACATGGCGTTGGTCGTCGCCCGCAAAGAGCGTCAGATAGGACGAGCTCGAGCCTCCGCCGATCGCTAGTCGGCCGAGTGCCTCTTCTGCACGGAAGACGTCGTCTGGAACCTGGGCGAGACCGAACGGTGGCACGACGATCTGCACGAGGTCCGCGCGCCATCGCTCGAGCTCCGAGACTGACTCTTGGCGAACCATTCCGAAAAAGGGCATGAG
>JAHFDV010000600.1 GCA_023248815.1 Myxococcales bacterium | reverse complement strand
CTACCTTTCGTTCCGCGACAAGCTCACTTCGGCAAGTGGCTTCCAATCGGCGGGCTTGCGCGAGATCGAGATTCTCGCAGGCCTTCGCGAGGCCGACCGCATTCCCCTCGGCAAAGAAGGCAGCTATCTCACCGCGTTGAAAAATCCGGATGGCTCGGAGTCGCCAGCCTCTCGTCGCGTCGGTGCACGTTTGTCCGATACGCCAACGCTCATCGAAGCCGTTCGCGATTGGCTCTTTCGTACGCCGATCGAGGGATCCGATCCTTCGCTTCCAGACGACCGCGAAGCGGTGAAGCGCTTTCTCGAACGCTATGCGACGTCTTTCACGGAGGCTGCCACGCAGGCGCGCCTACTCGCAGAAGCGCATGCGCGCACCCCTGAAGACCGCGAGCGCCTTCGCAATCGCTACGAGAAAGAGATCGAGAACGCGCGATCCTTTCTCGAGGCGCGCGACGTCGAAGAGAAAGAGCGGTTTCGCATCTCGCGCATTCGCGCTGCGGCGCTCTTCATCGAGAGCTATCGCGAGCTCCCGCTTCTGGCTTGGCCGCGTGAGATCGTCGATGCGCTCGTGTCGTTCGAACAGGCCTTCGTCATCTTCCGTCAGCGCCACGCGCGGATGGTGGAGCGCATGATCGGCCGTCGAACGGGGACCGGAGGATCGGCCGGTGTCGACTACTTGGACCAAACGGCGCTGAAGTATCGACTCTTCCCCGAGCTATGGGCCGTTCGTTCACTTCTCGTCGATCGCAAGTATCTTCCCGAGCTCGAGCACTCCGAGTTCTACGGGTTTTCTTCGAAGCCGCCTTCGAAGCGTTGAAGTTCGGTCGATGAGGTTTCGGGGGGAAACGAACCGTGCACGCCATCTCAGGAGCGTATCTCTGCGAGCCAGACGCATTGGCTGCATGCGAGCGCTCGTGCTCGGAGCATTCTCCATTTCGAGAATCGCGGCAGCGCAGAGTCAATCGACGGACGAAGCACCGAAGGCGCCGCCACCCGTTGAAGTAGTGCCCCCCAAACTTCTGGGAGTCGCCCCACTTCCCTATCCGAAAGGTGCCGAGGGCAAGGGGGAGGTCATCGTCACGATCGTCGTCAATGCCGATGGGAGCGTGCGGGAGGTGAAAGGCGCGGATGGGAGCGAGCCCTTCGCGAGCGCTGCCCGAGAAGAAGTCCTGAAGTTCACGTTCGATCCGGCAACGCGCGGAGGATCCCCCATCGCCGCGACGATTCGGCTGCTCGTCGAGTTCATCCCACCCGTCATCGAAGAAGCGAAGCCCGAGCCGATCGCAGAGCCCACACCTCCAAGTCCGAAAACGCGAGCCGTCGATGTCGTGGACGAGGTCGAGGTGCGAGGGAAGAAGCTTCCTCCCACCGTCATCTCGATTGGCCGAGCCGAGGTGCGCGTGCTTCCGGGAGCCTTCGGCGATCCGTTTCGTGCGATCGACATTCTTCCCGGGGTGACGACGGTCGTATCCGGACTTCCGTATTTCTACATTCGCGGCGCGCCGCCTTCGAACGTCGGCTACTTCGTCGATGGCGTCCGCATTCCGTATCTCTTTCACTTCGGACTCGGCCCCGGCGTCATTCAGCCCGGCATGCTCGATCGTGTGGACCTCTACCCCGGCGCCTATCCTGCCAAATGGGGACGTTTCGCGGGCGGGTTCATCGCTGGCGAGACGAAAGATCCCTCGAAGGAGCTTTTCGGCGAAGCCAACATTCGGATTTTCGACGCCGGAGCGCTCGTCGAGACGCCGTTCGCCAACGGGAAGGGGCACATTCTCGTCGGCGGTAGATATTCCTACGGCGGTTCTCTCGCTCGTCGTTCCCGAGCTCTCGATCGACTACAAAGATTACAACGCACGCATCACGTACGACGTGACGACGAAGGATCGACTCACACTGTTCACGTTCGGCGCCGCAGATGTCGCTGCCAATATCGAGGACGGAAAAAAGAGCGTCCTTTTCGCATCGGAGTTTCACCGGATCGACCTCCGCTGGGATCACCGCTTCGATGCCGGGACGACGAATCGCGCTGCGATTACGCTCGGGTTGGACCGCACGCGTCTAGAAGGCAAGCGCTTCACGCGGGACTACGTGCTCAACGCCCGTGACGAGTACACGCACCGCGTCTCGAAGAACGTGGAAGTTCGCGCAGGGTTTCAGTCGACCAACGATTTCTTCGGAACGGACCTACCGGACCCTTACAGCCTCGACAAGCAGACGTACGAGTCGACCGCTCGATACTTCGCGCCGCACTACGACTTCGCCGTGGGTGGCTACGCGGAGGCAACCTTCAAGCTGCCTTACGGAATCGAGCTCGTTCCGGGGGCTCGCGTCGACGTCTTCGGGTCCAACGGCGAAACGAGGCCCGCATTCGATCCGCGTCTCACGGCGACGATTCCCGTTTCGAAAAAGACGCGTTTCATTCTCGCCAATGGAATCGCGCACCAACCTCCCGCCTTCGCCGTGCCGGTGCCCGGATTCGGAATTCGCGGTCTTCAGGGCGGGCTCCAGGAGGCGTTCCAACAGAGCCTCGGTGTCGAAGCCGACCTCCCTTGGAAGATCACCGCGAAGGCCAATGCGTTTCGGCATGCCTATCGGAACTTCGGAGATCTCTTCGCGCTACGCGACGCCGACACCGACAATCTCGGCGTGCAGAGCGACACACTCAACGGCCGTGCGATCGGTCTCGAGTTCTTGGTGCGACGCGATTTCAAAGAACGCTTCGCATTCATTGCGTCCTACACGCTTTCTAGGAACACCCGCTTCGTGCGCGGCAAAGAGATCGTGAACGGCTTCGACCGACCGCACGTGTTCAATCTCGCGTGCACGTTCAATGCAGGGCGCGGATGGCGTCTCGGCGCGAGGTTCCTCACGTACACTGGCGCGCCGCGTATCGAGAAGACGATGGCCGACCTCTATGGGGTCACGGACGGCAACGATACGAACGCGCCCGATCGCCTTCCCTCATTTTATCGTCTCGACGTGCGGCTCGAGAAGCGCTGGAATCTCGCGCACAAGCGCTGGATCTCTTTCATCGCCGAGGGACTCAACGTGACCGCGAACAAAGAAGTACTAGGCTACAACTGCGATGCGCCGGGCCAATGCAAAGAGCAGGGAATCGGTCCCGTCACGGTCCCGAGCATCGGCGTCGAAGGAGGGATTTGAGCGATGAGTCCCGGGCGATCCTTTTCGCTTCTCTCGCCACGCGCCATCGGATTCGGTGCCGTGCTGACGAGTCTCGCCTGCGTACCGACCGACACGACGGTCGAAGACGGGGGCGTTGCGGTCACATTCGCGCCAGGCGAAGTGGTGGCGGCCGGAACATTGACGACCGACGATGGATGGGAGCTCCGTATCGATCGCGCACTCGTCATCGCCGATGCGTCTTCGCAAAGCCCCTCCTCGAGCGATCCGTCGCGCGGACTCGGCGACGAGACCTCCTATCGCGACTGCTCC
>JAHFDV010000195.1 GCA_023248815.1 Myxococcales bacterium | reverse complement strand
CAAAAAGAAGGACTTCGCGCAAGCGATGGATCTTTCCGAGCGCGCCATTCGCAGCACCGCTCCGAAATCTCGATGGACGTACATTCAAGCGATCGAGCGAAAGCTCCTCGAAGGCGACATCGACCGCGCCATTGCGTGGTCACTTCTCGCGTCGATGCCGATCGACGAGCTCGCTGCGCGGTTCTATCTCCTACGCGGCGAGCAGCTTCCCCAGAAGTTGCGCGCCTTCGCGAGCTCGCGCGGCGCCGATCTCACGACGTTCGGAAGTGAGGTCCTCGGCAAAGAAGCGCCGTCGGGCCCAGCCGCAAAGCTCGCCCTCTCGATCTACCTGCAAAGGCGAACCGGAGAACGCGATCCGCTCGGCGCAGAGAGCGAATGCCCGCAGTCGCCACTCGATCCGACGCTCGTTCGTGCGTGTGCGCGCATCGCTCCGCCGGTCTCCGCTGCGACAACCGGCGCGAAGACGCTCTGATTACTTCGCGACGGATTGGAGCTCGAGATCGAGCTTCGAAACGACGCCGCCACGGATCTCGACCTCGTGAGCGGACTCTTCGCTGAACGCCGAGTGCCGCGCGCGGATGTTGATCTTGGCGCCGACGGGAATGCCGTCGATGCGGTACCGACCATTCACCTCGGACGTCGTGTGGAGCGGATGCGGCAGCACGTAAACCGTGGCCCTCGCGAAGGATGGTCCTAGGCGCATTCCGAGAGCGAGCGGACCGAGCTCCGCGGGATAAAGACGCGCCGTGCCGCCAGGAGCGGCGACGGAGAGCACGCCTGTTTCGCTCTTCGAAAGGGATGGTCCGAGCGGGATCTTGTCTTCGTTTTTCACGACGAGCGCTTGGCCGAACGTCACGTCTACCGTGCGCTGGTCGAAGACGCAGCCCTTGATGGACACATGCTTCTCGAGGTTTCGCTCGAAGACGATGCCTTCGTATCCAACGGCATAGATGAGCGCATCGCGAAGCCCACGAACGCCAGCGCCGATCCCATCTTCGCGATACGCAAACGAGGCGTCTGCAGCGACGTCGCCATTGCACTTGCGCCGCTCGGCCACGGGAAGCGCGAGCTGCTTGGGCGCGGCGCCCGTGACGGTGATGGTTCCTTCGACGGATCCCACGGGGCCCGAATAGACGGGCTGTCCCTCGGGATTCACTACCTTGAGCACGCGCTCGATCGGCCACGGACTTCCGTTTGCGGGAACACCCGCGTCCTCGGAGATGCGAGCCGATGGAGTTGCGGAAGGCGACGCGGATGGCGCCGTGCGTGTGCCGCTGTCCGAGCCAGACACGACGTCGTTCTTCGAGCAAGCGCCGAGAAGCGCGAGCAGGCCAGGGACTACAGAACGAAAGCGCATGGACCGAGCGGTGATGCGAGAGAGTTGCGAGCTTACTGAACGAGCGTCTTTGCAGCTTCTTCCGAAGCGTCGATCGTCGCACCGGGGCGAAGACCGAGGAGCGCCACGCACACGGCGGCAATCACGAGCGCCGCGTTGACTTCACCCGAACGCATGGGGACGGCCTTGGGCGCGCCAGGAGCTGGCTCCTTCATGTACATGAAGACGAGAACGCGGAGGTAGTAGTAGGCCGAGAGCACGCTGTTCAAGACGGTGATGACACCGAGGAGCGGCATGCCGCCTTCGAGGATCGCCTTGACGAGGTACCACTTGCCGAAGAAGCCAGCGGTGGGCGGAATGCCGGCGAGCGACAAGAGGAAGAACGAGAACGCGAGACCGAGCGCCGGGTGACGCTTGCCGATGCCCGCGAGATCTTCGTACGAAACGGCCTCTTTGCCGTGCGAGCCCGCGAGGATGAGAACGCCGAGAGCGCCGATCGTCGAGACGGTGTACGTGACGAGATAGAAGAGGATCGAAGCAATCGCCGCCGACTTCGCCGCGCCGAACGCCGCGAGACCGACGAGCATGTAGCCCGCGTGGACGACGCTCGAGTACGCGAGCATGCGCTTCACCGAGTCTTGGCGACCAGCGATGAGGTTGCCGATCGTGATCGTGAGGACCGCGAGCCACGCGACGACGGGAGGCCAACCGCTTGCCCATGAAGTGGAGGCGGGATCACCGAAGGCCGTGACGAGCACGCGAATCGCCATCGCAAAACCGCCCGCTTTGACGGTAGATGCCATGAGCGACGTTGCGGGAGTGGGCGCGCCTTCGTACGCGTCCGGAGCCCACATGTGGAAGGGGAACGCGCTCACTTTGAACGCGAGGCCCGAGAGGACGAGAAGGAGCGCGAAGATGACGCGCGGATCCGAGAGTGCGCCACCATGTGCGAGACCATCGCGGAGACCCGCGAGATCCGTGTGACCCGTCACGCCATAGAGAAGCGCGAGCCCGAAGAGCAAGAGCGCCGCCGAGAACGAGCCGAGGAGGAAGTACTTGAGTCCACCTTCGACGGAACGCGTCGACGTGCGACGGAATGCCGTGAGCGCATACGCGCCGATCGACATCGTTTCGAGGCCGAGGAGGAGCGTGAGGCCGTCACCTGCCGCGGAGAGGAACATCGTCCCCAGCGTGGTGAAGAAGATGAGCTGATAGAACTCGCCGCGCTGCAGGCGATGCTCTTCGAGATATCCGCCCGAGAGCAGACACACGAGCGCGGCTCCGAACGGAAGCAGCGCATTGAAGAAGAGCGAGAAGCGGTCGAGGATGATCCAAGGCGCGAGCACCGAGAGATCGACGTTGTCCGTGCCGAGCAACCAAACGGCGAGGCCGCAGGCGCTCGTGGCGAAGAGAACGATGGAGCCGACCACCGACAAGCTGCGCTCGGAGCCCGTGAAGGCCTCGGCGAGCATGAGGAGGAGCGCGCCGACGGCGAGAACGATGAAGGGCGAGAGTACGAGGAACATGGCTTATTTCCCTTCCACGTTGGCTTGCGCTGCTGCTGCTGGAGCATCGGCCGCAGGTGGTGTAGCGAGGAGCGGAGTGGCTTCGGCCTTGCGCGCTTGGAGGCGCACCGGACCGTCGTAGTAGCCGCCGAACTTCGCGTTCACGTTGGGAGGATTGGCGAGCACGCGGGATTCCATGTCTCCCTGGATGCGCGACGTTGCACCGGCAATCGGATCGAGGAAGAGCTTCGGGAAGAAGCCGATCACGAAGATCATGATGGTGAGCGGAACGGCTGCGATGAGCTCGCGGCTGTTGATGTCCGTGAGGCGCTTGTTCTCTTCTTTGTCGAGCGGACCGAAGAAGACCTTTTGCACCATGCTGAGCATGTAGAGCGCGCCGAGAATGACGCCGAGCGCGGCGCCCATGGCTTGCACGCCGTTGAAGTGTCCGAGCGCCTTCGACACCATCGTGCCGCTGATGACCATGAACTCGCCGACGAATCCGTTCGTGCCGGGAACGCCGATGCTTGCGATCGTCGCGATGATGAAGAACGCCGTGTAGACCGGCATCACCTTCGCGATACCGCCGAACGCATTCACCGCGCGCGTGTGACGACGATCGTAAACGACGCCGACCAAGAGGAAGAGGAGGCCCGTCGAGATGCCGTGGTTCACCATCTGGAGAACTGCGCCTTGGAGACCCGAAGCCGTTCCGGAGAAGATCCCCAGCATCACGTAGCCGAGGTGAGCAACAGACGAGTAAGCGACGAGGCGCTTGATGTCGTCTTGCTTCCACGCGCAGAGCGCGCCGTAGAGAATTCCGCCGAGCACCGCGACGCCCGCGAGATTCGCGGCCATCCAATGTGAAGACTCGGGGAAGAGTCCCACGTTGAAGCGCAGGTAGCCGTACGTGCCGAGCTTGAGCATGACAGCGGCGAGGATGATCGAGCCCGCCGTCGGAGCCTCGGTGTGCGCGTCCGGCAACCACGTGTGGAAGGGGAACATCGGCACTTTGATGATGAAGGACAGCAAGAAGGCGAAGAACAGATACGCCTGCACGTGCTGCGGAATCAAAAGGCGCTGGAGCTCGAAGTAGTCGAACGAGAACGTTCCGCCGCTCGCGCGTCCGTAGAGCGAGCCCATGTAAAGGATCGCGGCGAGCATGAGAAGCGAGCCGACCATCGTGTAGAGGAAGAACTTGATGGCTGCGTAGATGCGGTTCGATCCGCCCCACACGCCGATCATCACGTACATCGGGATGAGCATGAGCTCCCAGAAGACGTAGAAGAGGAAGAGGTCGAGCGAGACGAACGCGCCGATCATCGCCGCTTCGAGGAAGAGCAATGCGAAGCACCACTCTTTGAAGCGATTTTGCACCGAACCGTACGAAGCGAACGCCGCAATCGGAACGATGAAGGTCGTGAGGATGACGAGCCAGACCGAGAGGCCGTCGATGGCGACGTGATAGTGAATGCCGAACTGCGGAATCCACGCGACGTCATGATTGAAATGGAACTCGCGCCCCATCGTCACGGAGAGGAGCGGGAGGCTCAGCGCCAACGTGCCGAGCATCACCACCATCGTGTACGTGCGGAGAAGGGTCGGGCTCTGACGCGGAAGGAACAGGAGGAAGAACCCGCCGGCCATCGGGAGACCGATGAGCCAGGACAAGAGATGCGGCGTTTCGGCCGGATGCTCTTCGGTGGGGCCGCCCCACATGCGCGAGACGAAGACCGCAATCAGCGCCGCGATGATCGCGATCGTGATGCGCGAGCCGCGCTCGAGGTTCTTCGGCGCCGTGTAACCGATAACCGCCGCGAGGAGGATCGGAAGGAGCGCGCCGAGTGCGTTCGAGCCTACGTCGAGCGAGTGCTTCGCCGATTGGATGCTGCCGGCTTCGTTCGCCGGAGCGAACATGAGGCCGACGAGGCCGAGAAGAATCGCCGCGAAAATCCCCAGCGGAACGATTCCGCGAGGAAGACCGCCGCCTGCAATCTGCCCGGGAGAGGGCGAGGGGGAGGTGCGAGATGCCTCGGTGCTCATTGTGCGTTCTTTCCTACTTCGATGGTTTTCGTCGACTCGGCTCGCGTGAGAACGAACTCACGGATGCCACGACGGCCGAATGCGTTCTCGACTTCGAGACGAACGGTTTTGGTTTTGCCCTCTTCGAGCGTCACCTTGTGTTGGATGTCGGTCGAGGAGAGAAGCTGCTTCTCGTCGAAGCCCTTTCCGTCCAAGTCCCAGCGATATTTGTAGCCCATGCCTGGAGCGGCCGTGAGCTGGTAGTCGGCGCCGAGCTTGCGGACCGTTGCTTCCGCGTGAGGGCGGAAGAAGAAGACGCCGAGCGCCGCGAGCCCGACGACCATGATCGCCGAGTAAGTGTGGACGACACCGGTCTGGAACGCGCGGAAGATCGTTCCCGTGAAGGATGCGATGAGCGCGGTCAGGCGCGCGAGAATTCCGTCGACGATCGTGCGGTCTGCGGCAGCAGCCGTATCGGCGAGTGCGTCGACCGAAGAGAGGACGACCTCGTCGTAGAGCTCGTCGACGTACCACTTGTTGAGAAGGAAGCGATGAACGCCCGGGAACTTCGCGGCGAGTGCTTTCGCCGGCGCGCCCTTTTCCTTCACGTACATCCAGTAGGCAATGCCGACGCCGATCGCGAAGGCCGAGATGCCGCCCAACATGAGGATGGGCTCCATGTGCTCGACGTGCTCGAGCGCTTCATGCGAGATCTCGGCGGGGACTTTGGCGCCGTGAACGAGATGCTCTGCGCGGAGCGCGACCATGCGGCCTGCGCCTTCGATCGTGTCTCGGAAGACGGGGTGGAGCCAATGGTCGAGCGCGTTGCCCAGGAAGTGGATCTTGTGACCGAGGAGGCCGGGGTTCAGGTAGCCGACGAGCGCCGCGAACGTCGCGAGGACGAGAAGCGGTACCGTCATCTGCCAGGGCGACTCGTGCGGTGCACGACCCGGCGTGGTCAAGTCTTCATGATGATGACCATGACCGCCGTCATCGTGATGGGGATTCGAAATCTGCGAGGGGCGTCCAATGGTCCAGCCGCGGAAATCACCGTGGAAGGTGAGGAGAAAGCAGCGGAACATGTAGAATGCAGTCATCGTCGCTGCGATGACGCCGACCGTATAGAGCACGGGGCCGAACCAGTCGGGCTGCTCCCAGACGCCGAACGACTTGAGCGCGCGATCCATCTGCGGAGAGACCGTCTTGTTGATGTAGGCGCGGTAGAGGATCTCGTCTTTCGAGAAGAAGCCCGAGAGGAGCGGCATTCCCGCGATCGCCAACGTCGAGACGAAGAACGTCCAATACGTGTACGGGAGGTACTTCTTGAGCCCGCCCATGTTGCGCATGTCCTGGGAGGCATCGTCGTCGTGGATGCGCGCGTGCATCGCGTGAATGACGCTGCCGGCTCCGAGGAAGAGGCAGGCCTTGAAGAACGCGTGCGTGAGGACGTGGAAGAAGCCCGCCGTGAAAGCACCGGCGCCGACGCCGATGAACATGAAGCCGAGCTGGCTCACGGTCGAATACGCGAGCACCTTTTTGATGTCGTTCTGTACGAGCGCGATCGTCGCAGCCAAGAGCGCGGTGAGCGCGCCGATGCCGCCGACGCACGCCATGACGAAGGGCGACATCGCGAAGACGAAGCTCAAACGACATACGAGGTAGACGCCTGCGGTGACCATCGTGGCCGCGTGAATGAGCGCGGAAACCGGCGTCGGGCCTGCCATCGCGTCCGGGAGCCAAACGTACAAGGGGAGCTGCGCGCTCTTGCCCGTGCAGCCGAGGAGGAGACAGAGGCCGACCGCCGTAGCGCCCGTGATCGCGAGCGTCTTGTTGAGGAACGAGAGGTTGATCCAACCGAAGACGAGTCCGTAGGAGCCGCCGCCGACGGGCCAAATGCTGACCGTGTCGAGCTTGCCCTGCGCGTTCGTCTTGGTGATGAGCTCACCGGCGTGCTGCTGGATGCCGTCCCAGTCGAGCGAGCCCGTGTAATAGACGAGAAGCGCCATCGCGAGGATGAGGCCGAAGTCGCCGATGCGGTTGGCGATGAATGCCTTCTTGCCCGCTGCGGCATTCTTCTCGGCTTCGAACCAGAAGCCGATGAGGAGATACGAGCAGAGGCCGACGCCTTCCCAGCCGACGAAGAGAACCGGAAGGTTGTCTCCGAGGATGAGCACGAGCATCGAGAAGACGAAGAGGTTCAGGTACGCGAAGAAGCGCGCAAAGCCCGGGTCCTTCTCCATGTAGCTCGTCGCATAGAGATGAATGAGGAAGCCGACGCCGGTAACGACGAGCATCATGATTCCGCTCAATGCGTCGATGCTGAATCGGAATTGAATCGGGATGCTCGCGCCGCCGAACGTCGTGGCGCTCATCCACTCCCAAGCCGTCCAAGCGAGCTTGCCGTGAACGAGCTCTGCGTGCTCGCCGCCGCCTGCGCCCACGACTTTGTCGAGAGCGAGGAAGCTCAGGACACAGGCGAAGAAGCTGATTCCGATCGCGGCGAGGGCCATGAAGCGAACGCCGGGCTTGCCGATGCGCGCTCCAAAGACTCCGTTCACGATGGCGCCGAGGAGCGGCATGCCGAGGATGACCGCGATGAGGCTGAAGTCGCCTTGCGGGAAGATTCGAAGAAGGGTTTCGATCATGACTTCTTTAGTTTCGGAGCGAATCTGCCTCGTCGGAGCGGACGCTGCGACGGAGACGGAAGAGCGAAAGAACGATGGCGAGTCCGACTGCGACTTCGGCCGCTTCAGCGGCAATCAAGAAAAAGGCGAAGATCTGACCCGAATGATTCTCGGGTCGTGAACGATTGAAAGCGACGAGCGTGAGGTTCACGGCGTTGAGCATGATCTCGATGCTCATCAGCTGAACGAGCACGTTGCGACGCGCGAGAAATCCGATGCCTCCAATGATGAAGAGGATGGCGGCGACGAAGACATACGAGTCCGAAGTGATCATCATGGCGATACCTCTGCGATGACGGCGGTGGCGGTCCCGGGAGCATCGATCTCCGGAGTATCGAGCTCCTTGTAGATGATGAGGTCCTTGCTGCCTTTTTTGCCCTTGGCGACCGCGACGGCGCCGATGACGGCGACCATCAAGAGTGCGCTCGAGATTTCGAAAGGCACGAGGTGCGTGGTGAAGAGCGCGTGACCGATTTCGTCGATGCCGCCGTAGCCCGCGGGAGCAAGGCCGAGAGCCGGGGAGCGCGCGAGGTTGACGGTGTGCGCGTCGACTTCGCCCTTCGCGGGGACGTCGACCGTGAAGCCCTTGTACGCGAACCAGATCGCGCCGGCTCCGAGGAGGCCGAAGATCGCGCCGGCGACCGTGCGCCAGATTTGTCCTCGTTGATCGTGGGCTGGAACCGCGCTCGGTCCGAGAAGCATCAGCACGAACATGAAGAGAATGACGATGGCTCCCGCGTAGACGATGAGCTGAATCGCCGCGAGAAACTCGGCGTGGAGAGCGAGAAAGAATCCCGCCACCGAGAGAATCATCACGAGGAGCCCCATTGCTCCGCGAATCGGATTCCGCGCAACGACCGTTGCGATGGCTCCGAAGATGGCGAGCGCCGCCATCACGTAGAAGAAGATCTGTCCAATCATCGGTTCATCCTCTGGCCCTTACGAGTTTGTCCCTTAGGAGACGATCAGCGTTGCGTCTTTGCGGGTGCGCTTCCCGGTCACGTAGTCTTCGAAGTGCGGTCGGAACTTTTGGATGAAGCCGAGAGCCGGCATCGCCGTTCCTTCGCCGAATGCGCAAATGGTGTTGCCCATGATGTTGCTCGCGATGTCGTAAAGACGATCGAGGTCAGCCATCTGTGCTTGCCCATCGAGAATTTTGCTCACTGTGCGAAGCAGCCACGCGCCGCCTTCACGGCACGGCGTGCACTGTCCGCAGGACTCGTGGCGATAGAAGGCCATCAAGTTTTCCATCGCGAGAACGGGGCAGGTTCCTTCGGCGAGCACCGTCACGCAGCACGTGCCGAGCATGGTTCCGAGACCACGCATCGTGTCGACGCCGAGTGGAACGTCGAGGACGCTCTTGCCGTTGTATTGAAAGAGCGGGCTCTTTTCGTCGGTGACTTTGACGAGGTCGTCGCCGCGGAGAATCGGCGTCGAAGAACCGCCGGGAATGATCCCGAGGATTTCGCGATCGCCGGTGACGCCACCGCCGCAGTCATAGATGAGCTCGCGGAGCGTGGGACCGACCGCCAATTCGAAGACGCCGGGCGTCTTTACATGACCGTTGACGCCGTAGAGACGGAAGCCGCCGTCGTTGATCGAGTGGAGCGCAGAGAGCTTCGAGAACTCTTCGCCGCCCATGAGGACGACGGTGGGCGCTGCCGCGATCGATTCGAGATTGTTGACCGTGGTCGGGCAACCGAACGCACCCGCTTGCGCAGGGAAGGGCGGCTTCAATCGCGGCTCACCGCGACGGCCTTCGAGTGAGTTCAAGAGAGACGTTTCTTCACCGCAAATATAAGCGCCGGCGCCCGTGTGAACGTGCACGTCGACCGCGTAGTCTTTGCCGAAGGGGTTCTTGCCGAGGTAGCCCTTGGCGCGCGCTTCGTTGATGGCGTCGTTGAGGCGCTTCTTCGAAAGGTGCAGCTCGTCGCGCACGTAGATGTACGCGGTGTGCGCGCCGATCGCGTAGGCGCCGATGATGCAGCCCTCGATGCACGCATGGGGATTCTTCTCCATGAGCGTGCGATCTTTGTGCGTGCCCGGCTCGCCTTCGTCGGCGTTGATGACGAGGTACGCGGGCTTCGTCGGGTGGGGCTTCATGAAGCTCCATTTGACGCCCATCGGAAATCCTGCGCCGCCACGGCCACGAAGATTCGCTTTCTTCGCTTGATCGATGAGGTCTGCTTGGGACATCGAAAGAGCCTTCTTGGCTCCCTCGTAACCGCGCAGATGTTTTTCGTAATTCTCGAG
>JAHFDV010000599.1 GCA_023248815.1 Myxococcales bacterium | reverse complement strand
CTGAACTTACGGCTCATATGTTGTTGCTGCATCTCCGGGGGAGATGCAGGGTGTCCCGAAGTAATCCGCTCGTGAGATCGCACCCGCCGCTTGGGCGAGCGGGATGCGATCTCACTTCGGCGACCCCACCGGTCTGAACTTACGGCTCATATGTTGTTGCTGCATCTCCGGGGGAGATGCAGGGTGTCCCGAAGTAATCCGCTCGTGAGATCGCACCCGCCGCTTGGGAGCGGGGATGCATCCAACTCTCGGGTGATGGAAACGAAGAAGGCGACTCGAAAGGGTCGCCTTTTTTCGTTCGGGACACTCGCAACGTCTCAGCGTGGAAGCGTGTAAATGCCGTCGCCCGTCGCGAAGTACACGGTGGTCGCGTCGAGTGCGATCGACATCACGCTTCTGCCGGGCGGTGATTGAAAAAACATGTCGGTCGTCGGACTGCCGATCGTCGCGTGTTTGATCGACGCAAGATCGGCGAGGGTCGGACGCGCGAGCCAGTAGATATCGCTCCCGTCGACGAGGACCTTGTCGAAGTATCCATCTTCGGCGACGAGTTGCTGAGGCACTGCGCTCGAGCCCTCGGCTTGCGCGCGGCTGATGCTCGCCTTGTTGTCGTCGGTGCTTCGCGTCCAATACGCGTAACCGTCTGCGCTGACGGCGAGCGAGCGCGCCATCTCGGACGCGACCGTTTTTGCCGTCCCTCCGGCAAGAGGGATGCTCCGGATGACGTCGTCTTCCGCCCAAACGACGAACTCATCGGTGACGACGAGGTGATTGACGTTGGACGCCGTCGACGTGAGAAAGGTGCCCCCTGCCGTTCCATCGGCGGGGATGCGAACGATGCCAGCGCTCTTTCCTGCGCAGAGCGTGTTGGTCGTGAAGCAGGGATTCCAGAGATAGGCATTCGCGCCGAGGACGCCGACCTCCCAACTGTAGAACCAGTCCGCGAGCAGCTTCCGGGAAGTGCCCGCTACCGCCACGCGCTCCGTCGCGTATTTGTCGGTCTGCGTCGAGTCGCTGAAATAGACGAAGTTGTCCCGCACGGTGAGCGCGCCCGTCATCTTCGTGAGACCTGCGAGGATCGTGACCGGCGCTCCGCCCGCCGTCTCGACGAACCCTAGTGAATTTCCGTTCGAATAATAGACGCGCGTTCCTTCGCGAACGATCGTGCGGAGGCCCAGCACAGAGGCGAGCCGCGTCGGCCCCGTGTCGCCAGCTTCGGGCATCGCATCGGGCGGAATCACTGCGCTCCCGTCGAGGACGAGTGGTGCACTGTCCGATGCCGATTGCGCATCGCTATCGTTCGCAGCGGTCTTCCCGACGCCATCGCCGTCGCCAGAGCATGCGACGAATGCGGAGAGGATCGCGCTCGAGAGAACGATCCCAAGACGCGCCGCCTTTCGCGACGTCAGCAACGAATGGCAGCCGAGTTCGAACCTAGGCGACGATTGGTACCACATCGTACCATATATACCTCGTTCGCGTCGCGGTGCACGGCCACCTTGGGCACTTGCGTGCAGGCCGCAATTTTTAGGCACATTTAGAGCCCGCTCTCAATTAAAGCGACACCGCTGTCACACCAGCCACGTCCGCACCAGTTCCGCCCTTCACGTTTCTGTGGCGACGGAGTTCTGGCCCGGCGTTTGCTCTATTCGCGGGCCATGAACGGCACACGGTCCCTCGGTTCGCGCACTTCTTTCTCGTTAAGACTCTCTGCCGCGCTCGCTCTCGTCGGCGCGCTGAACGCTGGCTGCTCGAGCGACGACGAAGCGTGCCCGCAAAGCAACGGCGCGCTCGATCTCACCGTCTCCGCCGAAGTGCGCGACGATACGGGAGGTCCCACGCGCTGTGTCGATGCGGAGATCACGATCTATCCTGCGTCGTCGAGCGCGACGCCAAGCGACGCAGGAACGGTTCCCATCCCGACAGACGTGCAGTCAATCGCCAAAAAATCTACCGCGGGAGATCATGTCGACTTCGCGCTCCCCGCCGGCGACTACGTAGCGTGCACGGGCATTCCGACGATCGATCGCTGCGGCCCCGTTCATCTCGACGGCAAGCATGTCTACGGGCTCTTCGTCTTCGGCGAAGTCCCAAAATTCTGGGAAATCAAAAACTAATCTCCCTCTCCCGCGAGTCCGCGAGCTCTCCCTCTCTCCCGCGAGTCCGCGAGCTCTCCCTCCCTCTCTCCCGCGAGTCCGCGAGCTCTCCCTCCCTCTCCACCAGAAACGCGAATCGTCGCTAAGCGTCGGTCGAGAGCAAGCGAAGGCAAGGCGGAGGCGAGGACCGCGCGGAACGTACTTCCTGTACGTGAGCACGGCCCGCAGCCGACAACGCCGCCATCGCGCCGCTATCGGCCGACGCTTACGACGATTTAGGTTTGGCTACGACTACCATTGCGGCTCTCACGAGCCGCTCGCCCTGCGTGTAGCCCGACTGAATCTCGGAGACGACCGTACCCGGCGCGTGCTCGTCCGTTTCGATCTGCTGAATCGCTTCGTGCACCGTCGGATCGAAGGGCAAGCCGATCGACTTCAGCTTCACGACGCCCGCGCGCCCGAGCGACGCTTCGAACTGCTTCAAGATCATGTTGAGGCCGTCGACGACGCCCTTCACGTCGGTCGCCGCCTGGCTGCTCGAGATGGCGCGCTCGAGATTGTCGAACACGGGAAGAAGCTCGCGGAGAACGTCTTCGCGTCCCGCTTTTCGCGCGTCTTCGGCTTCTTTGCGCGAGCGCTTTCGGAAGTTGTCGAAGTCGGCGGCGGAGCGCATCCAACTTTCTTTCATCTTCGCAGCTTCGCTACGCGCTTCGTCCAAAGGATCGAGCACCGTGGGCGTTTCGACCGTTCCCGAAACTGCCTCTGCAGTCCCGCTCGGTGCGCCTTCGCTGTCGTTCACGCCGTTGCCGTCAGTTTCTCGATTTTCTTCCGTCATGTGGACCAGCCGAGAATCTTATCAGCCTGCGCGCACGAAAAGTAGAGCCCTCGCGCATAGAGGCGTTGATGGTCGTTTGGACCCAGATCGCCCGCTCGATTGCGGGTGGCCGCCGAAAGAAGAATGGCGGCGGTGACGCTGACGTTGAGACTTTCGATGAAGCCGCGCATCGGAACGCGGACGGAGCGTGAACATGCGCTACGCACGGCAGCGCTGATTCCATCGCGTTCGTTGCCGAAGACGAGCGCGACGCGTTCGATTGACGCGAGATCTTCCGGCAAAAGCTCGCCTTCCGGATGCGTTGCGACGAGCTCCATGCCCTGCGCTAACAGCCGCTCGAGCGCCGAGTCAGCGTTCGCGTACGCTTCGATGTCGATCCATTTGTGAGCGCCACGCGTGACCGAGGCTGCCGCGAGAAACTTCTCGCGCTGCTCGACGACGTGGAGTTTCTGCACTCCGAAGGCTTCACACGAGCGTGCGACGGCGGCGCCATTGTGCGGATCGTGCGGCGCTTCATAAGTACGGTCACGC
>JAHFDV010000598.1 GCA_023248815.1 Myxococcales bacterium | reverse complement strand
GCACGTGTACGAGAAGAGATTCAGCGTGCGCTTGTCTTTCGCCGCACTTCGAACGCGACGTCGATTGCTCCGCTGATCCAAAAAAATGCCGGTCGAAAGCCCGTCACCGAGACGAACGGCGTACGGCACCGACTCTTCGACGACGACGAATTCGTCCGCGACGGGAGCGCCACGCAAAGGGACCTTCGGTGCCACTTCTACGCGGCGGGTATCCACGAGAACGTTCGCCTGCTTGGGGCGGTTCTTGACGTAAACGCCGAGAAATCCAAGTCGGTCGAGTGCGTCGAGAACGCGATCTTTGCGACCGCTCGGCTCCCAGATTTCGCCTTCGTAGAAGTGCGCGACGAGGTGCTCGCCATAGACGTCGACCGCCAGCCCCGGAAGCCCATCGCCGCTCTCGTTGACGACACGAAACGCCGTCGTCTTGCGAGTGCCTTCGGAATGCGCGAGGCCATAGCGGCGATTCAACGCACGCTCGAGCGCCACGTCGAGGAGCGGAACGTCGTCGTAGATGCGATCGCCAGGACCGCCCTCCTCGACCCAGCGCGAAAGCTCCGCCGGCAACTGCGACTGAAAGACTCTCTTCTTTCCGCGAAAATCGAATGCCAGGCGTTCGGCGTGGAGATACATGCGCGTCGCGCCGACATCGCGCGACGCGTAGAGCGGATCTCCTGCGACCTCGGCGAAGATCGCGGCGAGCTGCGCGCGCACCTGATGTTTTCGACCCGTCTCGAGCCGAACGCGAACGAGTGCGCGTCCACTCTTCCAAGCGATCGGCGTCAGCTCCGAGATCGCCTTCTGCGCGCCGCGCGAAGCCTGAGGTCTCACTTCCACGCGTCCGCGGTCACCGTCGGCAAGAAAGTGCACGAGCTTCTGCGCGCGCACGGGACGCTGCGAGGTCACCCCCGCGACATACGTTTTTTCGATCTGACGATTCTCGAACACTGCCGCGATCTCCCGATTGGCCTCTTTCCGTTTTGTGAAGAGGATCGCCCCAGATGTCTCGCGGTCGAGGCGTTGATGAATCCCGAAGTATTTCGATTCATCGGCGTGGTGTCGCCGGAAGCGCGTCACGAGATCGTCCGGCAGCTCCGGATCCGAAGCTTGGCTCGCGACGCCAGCGGGCTTGTCGAGCACGAGAAAGTCGTCGTCTTCGTCGAGCGTGACGACTTGGCGAAGGTGCGGAAATCGCGAGCTCATGACGGGCGGCGCCGTTGTAGCGCCTTCGGCGTCCCCCGAACAGCTCGTCAATCGTCGGATTGCATGTGATCGGGCTCGAGCCCGCTTTCTTTCAGGTCGACGATGCGCCGTGATTTCTCGATGCGATCGAGGCCGCGCTTGTGAAGAACGACCTGCACGCTCTCTTCGGCGACCTGGCCATTGGCGTGGACGGTGATTTTGAGGGGAACGCGGTAGCAACGCGGAGCGTCGATGAAGCGCACGCGGTGATCTTCGACGGCGAGGACGGGCACTTGCTTGATCGCGTCGTCGAGGCGAGCAAATACGGGCGACAGGTCGTAACGGAAGACGTGCTTGATGCGGTGAACGCCCGTCGCGCGGAGGTCGGCGTGGGGATAAACCGTCCCACGATGAACGTAGCGAAGGACCTGACCACGCACCGTGGCGCCGCTCACCGGGTTCAGCGGATCGGGTCGATCATTGGCGGTGATGTCGAACGATTCCTTCGCATGCACGATGACCTCACGCGACTTCACGCGGCGAATCGGCGCCCGATACTTCGAGATGCGCTGCGCCGCGTAAAACCGGTGCATGTTCCCGGAGAGCCAGACGCGTCCATATTCTTTGATGCGATCCTTGATCGCGTAGACGACGCCGGCGATCACTGCGAGCAAGACGATACCGGAGCCGACCGAAGACGCGGTGCTCGGGCGATGATTGAAGTAGAAAATCTGAAAGGCGAACGCCCACGTCGAGGCGAAGACCGCGACGATCGATGCAACCCAATGGTGCAATCGTTCTGCGACTTGGTACGTTTCGGCGTCGAGAAAAAGCACCTCTTGAAAGTGCTTCTTCAGAAGGCTTTGTCGTTCGAGGTAGCGCTCCAACGCCACGGGCGACTTGGGATCCGGATTGAGAAATCCCTTCGTCGCGCGATGATTCAGCTCCACTTCGAGGGCATCGGCGAGCTTGGACTCGATCGTAGGCAGGATACTCGCGAGCTCGCGCTTTTGCAGCGAGGGCGACTTCTGCAGCTTCAAGAGCGCGCGTTCGACGGAGGCAAGCGCCTTCAGGAGCCGAAGGCTCACGTACTCGTCGACGAGAGAACGTTCCTTCGCGATCTCCGGCGAGTCCGATTCGAGCGGATTTCCCACTCGCTTTCGCGCGTCGCGCGCCGTGTCGACCGTGGCGTCGATCCAAAGCATCATCGACGCTTCGACCTCTTTCGGAGGAAGTGGCTCGACGACAGAAACGGCGAGTCGGCACTGCCTTCCGAAACCGTCGGCGGCCTTCGACAGACGATTGGCGATGGCGACCGCCGCGCGCCGCAGCGAATCGATCGAAACGCCGACGTTGCGCCCGGTTTCCGTAGGGCCGTCGAGGCGCGTGAACGATTGCAGCTGGTCCCAGGGGCTATGACGCGCGAACACGTTCGCGGGAATCTCGAGCTCGACCTGAATGTCGTATTTGAGCGCGCGCTCCTCGGGAAAAGGAACGGAGACGCTCCATTCGAGGCGACTCGTGTCGTGAATACCGAGACGGACGAAAGGCTGAACGGGAAACGTCGAAGTGACGTCGGGCAGATTTCGAGATGCGACGGGCGCTACTGGAATCTCGTGCGTGCTCGACTCGATCGCGGGCATCGATGGCGCGTCCGTGATGATGATTTCCGTGCGCGAAATCGCGTCGTTCGTGTCGACGTGAGATGGAAGTATCGCTTCGCTGATGAGCGCTGGTTCGGGGAGAAGCTCAGTGAGGCGTGCGGCCATTGACTTGAAATATTCCGGGGGATGGTCGCCCCCGTCCTCGGAGCACCATCTTTACCATGTAGCTTACACACGACGCTGCGCAAGAAATGTTTGAGCTTTTTTCGAGAAGAATCTCCATTCACAACGCGCCGCATCAAAAGCAAAGGGGCCCGACCAGGCCTCGATGCCCCGCTTTTCCCGTTAGAAAAGAGAGGTGGTGCCCCCTTGCGGGCGCCCTTCGCTTGACCCATGCTCCCTTGCCATGAGCGCAGAAGAGCGGATTCAAGACCTCATTTCCCAGCATCGCGTCGTCCTCTTCATGAAGGGGAACAAGCACTTTCCGCAATGCGGTTTCTCGAACCAGGCGGTTCAGATCCTGAAGCAGGAGGGAGTCACCTTTGAAACGGTGAACGTCCTCGCGGATCCGGAGATTCGCCAGGGCATCAAAGACTTCTCCAAGTGGCCGACGATTCCGCAGCTCTACGTCGGCGGCAAGTTCGTGGGCGGCTCGGACATCATGAACGAGATGCACGCGAACGGTGAGCTCGGCGCCGAGC
>JAHFDV010000597.1 GCA_023248815.1 Myxococcales bacterium | reverse complement strand
CGTCGTTCATTCGGTGTCGGTAGCACAGTTGAAAACAACTTTCAATTTCACTCCTCGGGTCAGCTCGGGGGGCCGTGCTAGGGTGCTGCGATGCGCAACTACTCGCTATTTTTCTTCCCCGCCGTTGGCCTTCTCGCCGCTGCCGCAGCGTGCGGTGGTGGCAATGACAACCTTCCTCCGAACCCGCCGCCGCCGCCCTTGCCGGTCGAGACGGCCGAACCCGTTCCCTCATCGACCGCCAGCTCGGCGCCCGTCGAGCCGCAGCTTCCGCCGGTCTCGATCCAGTCGAGCGCGCCCGCTCCCGACCCGACCGCACCGCTTCCGACGGTGAAGATCACCACGCCGACGCAGAAGCAAGTCGTCGCCGCCGACAAGGCAGCCGACTTCGCAGTGAAGCTCGACGTGAAGAACTGGGCAACCGCACAAGGCAGCCAGCACGTGCATCTCATTCTCGACGGGAAGCCCTACAAGGCGATCTACGACGCGAAGGTGCCCGTGAAGCTCTCCGAGCTCACGAATGGCGAGCCGCTCACCGAAGGCCAGCACATCCTCGTCGCATTCCCGAGCCGCCCCACGCACGAGTCGGTGAAGTCGAAGGATGCGCTCGCGATCGTCGAGTTCTACGTCGGCAAAAAAGGCGACGCGCTTCAAGACATCAAGAAGCCGATGCTCATCTACAGCCGCCCCAAGGGCGAATACAAAGGCGAGATGGGCAACCACATCCTCGTCGACTTCCAGCTCGCGAACGCGAAGCTCGAAGAAGGCAAAGACACCGTGAAGATTACGGTGACCGGTCCCGGCATCGACAAGGAGCTCACGGCGAAGAGCGAGAAGTTCGGCACGCCGTTCTTCATCGACGAAGTGCGCAACGGCGAATACTCGGTGAAGCTCGAGCTCGTCGGCGCGGACGGCAAGACGCTCCCCGGCTCGTGGAACACGACGACGCGCACCTTCAAGGTCGACAAGAATGCGCCCGCGGATCCGATGCCGCATCCGATGGGCGACGTAAAGAGCGACGCGACGGATGCCGGCGCGCCGAAGACGGACGCTGGAAAAGCGCCCGCCGCGAAACCCGCCGACAAGCCCGCGAAGAAGTAAGTCTGGATCCGGAACGCCGGAAAGAAGAACGCCGCCTCGAGTGATCGGGCGGCGTTTTTCTTTTGTGATGCGCGGCTTAGGTCTTCGTCTTGTCGTCCGCGTCAGCGATCGGAACTCCGGCCGCTGGAGTCTCCGTGTCGACGATGACGTTGGGTTCTTTGCGGGCGAGTCCGGGCGGCATGCGCTCGTCGATCGGCGGTGACGTCTTCAGATTCGAAGATTCCGCATGAATGCGCGTGGGAAGATCTTCTTCGAGATCTTCCGACATGCTCGGGATGGGAATCGAGGTTGCCGTGCCCTTCGGTCGCTGTGCGGCATCGGGAAGCGGCGGTGCGTTCGACATCCGCGCGCGAGGGGCCGGCGGATTGGGCGGAGAGGGCTGCGGAACCCGCGGCGGAAGGGGGATCTCCATGGATTTGAGCCCTGCGCTGGGCGGGCCACTTCCGACGGGTCCGCCTCCCACGGGAGACCCTCGCCGCGGAGTGAACGGTCCGAAACGTTTGAAGGCGCCGCCCGACATGAAATTATCGAAGCCCCAGCGTGCCCAGCGCACGACGGCTAGCGCCATCCAAAGTGCCCAGAGGAGCATGACGATGCGATAAGCGAGCATCGGCACCGAGATGATCGTCGACGAAGGCGGCAACGGCTCGGCGCGGTCCGTGTACCACGCGAGATGCCACGCGTAGCTGCCGTTGCCTTCGATTTGCATGTCCGGCGTTCCGAGCAGGCCCTGTTTGATCGAGGCGACGAGAATTCCGACCGCGACAAGCGTCCAACCAATGAGTGCAATTTGCACGAAGTTGTGACGAAGCGGCGTGAGCGGCGACATCGTCCCACGCCAAGCCAGGACGAGAATCCATCCCGCAAAGAAAGCCGCGGCCCAAGGAGAGGTCTGCGCGAGCCCAATCCCGAGGAGCGCCCATTCCCATGCCTTCAAATTCGCGGCGCGATACCGCGCGAGCGCGAGCGACACGAGAAGAAGGACGATGAAGAAGCTCCAGAAGAGGACAGCAGGGCCGAGGCGCGGTCCCGAGAGCAGAAGAACCCAACGGCTCTCCGGCTCCAACGTGACGACGACGGTGGCATTGACCGAAGGCGTCTTGAGATCGACCTGGCTCGGCGAGAAGCTCGTGGCGATTCCGCGCTGCTCGCGAAACGAAACGACGACGTGATCGCTGCCGGGACGAATCGGAAACGTGAGCGCACGGCCCTCGAGGCGCAACGGAAAGACCGCGCCATTCATCTCCACCTTTTGGAGCTCGCTGCCTTCGGGAAGGACGATCGTGTGTTGTCCGCCGCGACTCGAGCGAAGATTGAAGTCGAGGACGCTGTCGGTCGATCGCAACCCCGGCGTAGCCGTCAGCTTCGAATTGTCGATCGTGAGGGTTTGTCCTCCGATGCCTTCTGGCTTTCGAATCTCGATCGTCGCGGCTTCGCCCGGCCATGGTCGCCATTCGGGTAGGAGAACGCCACCCGTTTGCTGATGAATCACGGGCAGGCCAGAGAGCTCTGCATGCCACATCGGGCTCACGTCGAGCTTCCAGGTCTCGACCCAATCGAGTGTCTTGGGTGCGACGAGCTCGATGGGAGATTTCTCCTGAAGGACGGATCGCCACGTGAGCTCGGCGCCATCACGCGGAAGTTGAAGGAGCGCCTTCCCCTTCTCGACACGAATGTCCGCGGTCGTCACCGATTCTCCGGCGAGAAGCGGAACCTCGAGAACCACCGCCGTTCCCACCGGCGAAACACGAACGACGTGCGTTTCGACCTGCCAGTTGAGACCGATGTGAAGCGTGCGTTCGACGCGGACGAATGACGGCAATGTCGCCGGTTGAAGGGTTCCTGCGGCTTCGGTCTTGTCCGTGCGTGTGAGCGAAAGAGTGTCGTCGATTGCACCCCCTTCGTGAATCCCGTCGATCGTCCACCCCACGCCTTGCGCTTCGGCAACGCGCGGCTTCTTGGGGAGATTGATTTGCACCGAGGGCCGCGCCGGCAGCGGCCCCGAAAGATCGACACGGTGAATGCCTGCGACGAGGTCGACGATGAGACGCCCGTCTTTCGCGCGACGGAGTGCTGCGGGGCGGTCGTCGACCGTCACGAGCGTCGGGCTCCACTGCGCGACGGAGCCCGGAAGCGGCATCGCAGAGGGATCCATCGCCCCCACCTCGAGTCGCGCGCGAAGAACGTTGCCCGCGATGGAAATCGAGAGGCGCGAGAGGTCCGAACAATCGTCGCCGCAAGGCGGCGGGGCCAGAAGCCTCGCCTTCATCTCTGCGAGCGTCTCCTTGTCTGGCATCTGGGCGAAGGCCGGTTTCGGCATCGTGAAGATCGCGAGAGAAAGAAGAATCGAAAAGAGTCCGAGGGCGCCCGTCGCCGCCGATGCGGTCTTTGCTTCGAA
>JAHFDV010000596.1 GCA_023248815.1 Myxococcales bacterium | reverse complement strand
GGAGGTGCGGCGTTCGAGGAGGAACACGCTGGAGCGCTCGCGGAGAGGACGGCCGCTGCCCCGCCGAGGAGGAACCGGAGAAAGCGGCTAGGAAGGCGAACATTCATGAAGTGCCTCGATTCGAAGGAACGATTCCTTAACGGCGCATCATCGTCGCGCGCATCGAATGTGCACCTCAAAGCGACTCAAAGTTGGGTCGAGCGCCGCCCTGGCGCTACGACTCGTTCGTTTCGCGAACCGTGAGCCCTTCTCGCAGGCGGTATCCGAGCTCGTCGGAAACGAGCCACGATTCGAGTCCGAGCGAACGAAGCGTCCAAATCGCCGAGTACGCGCGTTGTTTGGCGGCGTCGGCAAGGATGCGCTCTTCGGGCCATCCTGCGACGATGAGATCGTCCAGCGTGAGCACCTCGCCTCGTTGTCGCGCGTGAACGAGCGCGATGAGAATGAGCCGCACGGCGCCGCGTCGCGCGAGATCGACACGGTGCCCTTCGACCGAGAACCATCTTCCGGCGCCTCCGAGAATGAGCTCGCCAGTTTTGCGTGACGCAACGAGCTCGAGGACGAGTCGCAACTCGAAGGATCGCGCACGCTGGTCCCCGGAAACCGCTGGCGGTTGCGTACCCGCGGTCGCCGCGCGCAAGAGCTCGATCCCGAGCTGCTCGAGGGCATGGGTGCCGTTGAAGCGGTCTGGCATATCGACAGGCAGCTCATTGAAAATCAGCCCAGTGCGATGGGCCGCATACGAACGAAAGTACATCGCGGGGATGCCGAGCTCGGAGTGCAGCTGCGCTTGCGAAGCGCTCTCGTAAGTCAGTACGGCATTCTTGAAATCTCCACGAAGGGCAGCGAGGTGCCCGCGGAGGCGCGTGGCTTCGTAACTCGCCGAGCCTTCCCGGCCACTTTGCGCGCGAAGCCAGCGTTCGGATCGCTCGAGAGAGCTCGCCGCTTCTTCGAGCCGTCCGCGATCGATCGCGAGGCGCACGCGCCCCAGTTCGACGACCGTCGTGAGGGGACGTTCTCCGACCGCGGAGAGATACGCGATGGCCGTGTCGAAGTGCGTCTGCGCGCGGTCGTGTTCGCCGAGATCGATCGCGATGTAGCCGAGATGCATGTGCTCCGCGCCGATGAACCGTTCGTTTCCTTCGCGTTCGTGGATTCTGAGCGCTAATTCGTGCATCTCCCGAGCACGGATGGCGGCCCCACTGCGCTGCAGCGTCACGCCGAGATGCGACGAGACGATTCCGACTTCGACGTCGTTACCCGCATCGAGAAAGAGGTCGCGCGCATGCTCGAAGCTCTCGCGAGCGCGATCTACTTTGCCGCGTCGAAGAAGGACGAACCCTAGGTCGACTAGCACCTGTGCCTGGAGGAGAGGATCTTCGAGTCTCGCGGCTCCCTCGCGCGCGCGCTCCAAGATCGTTTCGGCGTCGTCCCATCCTCCCGTCGATCGCGATGCCCATGCGAGGAGCCTTTCTGCTTCCATCGCAATTCGATCGGTGGAGTCACCGCGAACACGCTCGGCCGCGGCAACGGCGTCGATGACCGAGCCGCGCAAGCGCGCTTCTTCGCCACGAGCCAAGAGAAGTGCCCGCGCGAGGGGGTGTTCCGCATCCATTCGCGCGAGCGCGCGATCGCCGGCATCGTCTCGTTCGAAAATGGGACCGCGCCTCAACACGAGCGGGTGCAACGTAAGCCTCGCTTCGGCAAAGAGTGCGACGTCTCTTTCACGGAATCGTTCCGCGATGGCGACGAGATTCTTGCGCTCGAGCGTCAATCGCTCGAGGTCAACGGCGCGAGCGACACGACGCGCGCGAAGATCGACGAAGTCGGCGAGGACGGAACGCGCCCACTGCAAATGCACTTCATCTATGTCCTCTCTCGATTCGAGCTTTCGGCGCGCGAAGTCCTCCACGGCATGAAGGAGACGAAAGCGTCCATTCGCGAATGTTCCGAGAGATCTTCGACGCAACGCTTCGAGAACTCGCAAAGAGGATCGCTTCGTCGCACGTTCGATCGCCTCGATCGTGCCGCCCGCTCGAAACGGTGCGAGCGCGAAAAGGAGACCGTGCTCTTCCTCCGAAAGGGAGTGCCATACGAGCTCGAGTGCGACCTCGAGCGACGCGTACTTTTCGGCTTCACGGGAGGGAAGATCGAGTGTGAACACACGCAGGAGCGCTTCCGGCGAGAATGACTTCAGCCATGCCCCGATTATTTCGATCCCGAGTGGAAGACGATCGACGCGCTCCAAAAGCGATGCCAGTGTGGCGCGGTCGAGAGCGCGCGAGTCGATCGCAGCGGCGTCGAGCACGGCTTCCAGGAGCTCGAGGGCATCATTTTCATCGAGCTGTCCAACGAAACACTCGAGCGCGCGATCGACGGAGAGTGGGGTCCGAGAGGCGACGACGAATCGTCCACCATGCTGGCGCGCGCGATCGATGAAAGAGTCCAAGGGGACGTCTTCTGCGTGATCGACGAAGAAGGTGCGCCCGGCATGCTCGGCGAGCAACGCACCGAGGGTCTCGTCGGGACGCGCGCCCACGGCTTCTCTCCAGCGAGCTTCTATTTCCGAGAATGACTCCGCGCCCTCGAGATCGATGAACGCGCCCTTCGAATAGCGCTCGTAGATATTTTCGAGAATGCGCGTTTTCCCGACGCCGGGCAGTCCCAAGAGCACCACGACATCGTGTTTCTGTAACGCGAGCTCGGCTTCTTCGACCAGCGTCGCGCGTCCTACGAGAGCGCGTTGCCGGTTCAAGGGAGGCGGTTTCGATCGGCGCTGCAACGAGGGGAATGTACTCCGGTTATGTCCCTGGGCGAAACGGTCTCACTCTCCCGCAAGGATGCGTTCGAACCACGCGCGCGCATCGCTGAATGCCGTGTTGTCGTAGCGCTCGATCACGCGAACGCGCTTCTTGTCGGCGCGAGGATACGAGCCGAGGAACGTGACGCCCGCGCTGAAACGTTTCAAGCCGAGGAGTGCTTCGGCCACGCGCTCGTCGTGAACGTGACCATCGAGATCGATGACGAAGCGATACCGTCCGAGCGCGTCGCCGATGGGCCGGCTCTCGATCAGGCTCATGTTGATTCCGCGCGTGGCGAACTGCTCGAGCATCTCGAGAAGGCGCCCGGGTGCGTCGTCGGGCAACTCGACGATGATGCTCGTTTTGTCGGCGCCCGTTCGTGCGGGCAGTCGCGTCGTGCGGCTCACGTGGACGAAGCGCGTGACGGCGTTCGGGTTGTCGCCGATGTCTCTCGCGAGAACGTCGAGCTCGTATTGATCGACGATGCCGGGAGGAGCAATCGCAGCTTGCGCAAAGTCGCCGTCGAAGAGAGACGCCGCCGCCGTCACGTTCGAGGCCGAGGGAACGTGCGAGTGATCCGGAAGTTGTGTCTCGAGCCAGCGATGCGTCTGCGCGTACGCCACGGGGTGGGCGTTCACGACGCGCACGTTTTCGAGAGTGATTCCCTTTCTCGCGACGAGCACGAAGTTCACGGGGAC
>JAHFDV010000021.1:20781-26788 GCA_023248815.1 Myxococcales bacterium | reverse complement strand
GGTTACTTTCTTGGCAGCAGACATCTGCACAGCCTAGCACGCCATCTTTTGATGGTCGAAGAGCTGGTGTCGAACGGTACGATTACACCGCGCCCGACGCGTTGCCGTCCGGCAACTTGTCGACGAGCGCGCTCACACGTGTGCGATCGCCCTCGTGCTTCAAGAGCACGCCGAGCGTCGCATCGGCCACACCGCGTTCGAGCGCCTGACCACCGAGGAGAATGATCGCACGTGCCCAATCGATCGTCTCCGCGATGCTCGGAGACTTTTCGAGATCGAGCTTTCGGAGCTTGGCCGCGAATTCCGAGATCGACTTCGCGAGGTCGGCTCCGAGATTCGGGATCTTCTTCTTCAAGATCGCTTCTTCGGCGGGAGGGGAGGGGACATCGAGAAAGAGATGAAAGCAGCGTCGACGGAGCGCATCCGTCATCTCGCGTGTCGCGTTGGTCGTGAGGATGACGATGGGGGGCGTTTTCGGGCGGAAGGTTCCGATTTCGGGGATCGTGATTTGGAACTCACCGAGCAGCTCGAGCAAGAACGCTTCGAACTCGGGATCCGCACGATCGACCTCGTCGATTAGG
The DNA here is from genome assembly GCA_023248815.1 of Myxococcales bacterium. GTDB lineage: Bacteria > Myxococcota_A > Polyangia > Polyangiales > Polyangiaceae > JAHFDV01. The sequence goes on along the minus strand of JAHFDV010000021.1, from coordinate 26,207 downwards.
AGAACGACGGGCTCGTCCGCAGTGAGCGCGGCAAGGAGCGGACGACGAAGAAGAAACGGCTCCGAGAAGAGCGCGCCCCCGTCGATCGAGTCGATGAGCTCACGCGCGGATTTTTTTGAACCCGTCGCGCTCGCGTCGCTCCCGGCGCCGTTCGCATTCGGCAGGAGCGCATCTCGCAGGAGCTGTGCGTAGAGGATCTGTTTGCCGTAGTCCCAGTCGTAGAGCGCTTTGCTCTCGTCGAGCCCCTCGTAACATTGGAGGCGCACGAGGGGACGTTCCAGCGCTTCGCTAAGTGCGCGCGCGAGGTCAGTTTTGCCCACGCCTGCGGGGCCTTCGACGAGAAGCGGACGCTCGAGCGCGATCGCCAACCACGCTGCGTGCGCCGTTCTTTCGTTTGCGAGATACGCCGCGTTTGCGAGGCCAACGGCGAGGTCCGATGCAGCCTTGAAGCTTCGTGGCATCTTCCAAGGTGTCGCATGAAAGCGCCAAAAAGTCGCGTTGCTCACGGACCGTCGTGTAGGATCTTGAAAAGATGGCCGATCGCTCCGATCACCTCCTACGGATCGACCCGACTGGCATGGTCCATCCCGTCGGAAGGATCGCCAGTCAGCAGCTTCGCGCGCGAGAAGGGTCGTGGCGATTCATGCCGAGCGCCCGGGACTATGTGGTGTTGCGTCGCGAAATCGACGATCCCCCCGTATTGAAGCTGGCCGGTGAAATCCGCACGCCAGGCGGCGTTTCCGATGTGGTCAGCCTCATCGCGCAGTCGAGCTTGAGCGGCGAGTGCGTCGTCATCGACGAAGACGGAACGCGTTCGCTCTTCTTCGATCACGGACTCCTCGCGGGTGTCCTCACGACGGTTCCTTCGGAGCGCCTCGGTGAAACGCTCTATCGGTTCGGCGTCATCACGCGTGACCAAGTCGACGAGGCAGTGAAGCTCTCTCAGCAGTCGGGACGTCGCCTCGGAGAAGCTGCCGTCGAGCTCGAATTCGTCTCGGCAGAAGAGCTCTATCCGATGATGACTCGTCAGGCGGAAGAGGTCTTCTACGCTTCGATGCAGGTCGGCAACGGCATGTTCTACTTCTTCGATCGCTACGACGAAGCGGAGATGCTGCATCGCCACAACTTGAATACGGCGGGCCTCCTCATGGAAGGCGCGCGTCGCATGGACGAGCTCACGTACTTCCGCGCGAAGATTCCCAACGAGACCTATATCCCCGTCGTCACCGCAAAGGCGGGGCGCGAGGTTCCGGAAGAGCTCGCCACGGTCTACGCCGAAGTCGATGGAAAAAGGCCCATCGCCGAGATCGGTCGCCGCGTAGGTCTCCTCGAATTCGAGGTCACGCAAGCGATCTACCAGCTCATGAACGGCGGGTTCGTCTCGGTGAAGGCCGCGCGACCGCAAGGCGCAGAAGCTCTCGTCGAAGCCTTCAATCCCGCGCTCGAAGAGATTCATCGCGCGTGTGACGCTGCCGACAAGGGTCGCGAGATCCGCGACGCGCTCGGACGCTTCGCAACGGGCGGTGGTGTCTACGATCCGCTCTTCCTCATGGCGGGCCCCGCGCCGAACGGAACCTTCAAGTCGGATCGCGTCGCAAAAAATCTCGTCGCGCTCGCCGGTGATGATCCGGACTCGTGGCTTCTCGGACTCATGCACGAGTACGTCGGCTTCGGGATGTTCCATGCGGGCTCGCTCCTCACTCGCGAACAAGAATCGCAGCTCGTGAAGAGTGTCACCGAGCTCCTGAAGCCCGTCCGCCCCGAATCGAAGTGAATCCGGGCTCGAGGAGAGCGGCGGCGGATGCCGAACGCGTCGCGAGGTTTCTCCTCGAGCGCACGCAGTCCAAATACGGTCCGCGCTGGAAGCAGGGCGCACGCAAAGCTCCGTTCGAAGTTCCTGCAGAGCTCCCCGCGGTCGCGGAAGTCGCGCAACATCGCCTACACACGGTCCCTGAGGACGTTGCGCAAGGGATCGCGGCGTTTGCACGCGGCGATCGCAAGCTCGTTCTCTACGATCGCGTCCTCGAGCCACTCGAAGTGCTGGAGCTCCAAGCGCAGGGAATCCGTTGTGCTTCGCTCCTCGCCGCAGAAGTTCCAACGGCGCCGCACGAAGACGCGCGCGCGTTTCTGCTTCATGATCTCTGTCATCTCGAAAAGTTCGTCGATCCCGACTTCCATCTCGAGCAAGTCGGATTTTTCGATACGGTATTTCGCGCGACTCAGAAGCCGGAGTGGGAAGCCTTCGTCGCTTCCTTCGACGAGACATTCCGGCGCGACTTCGAAGCCGTCGTGTGTGACATGAACGGCAGCGCGATCTTCTTGCTTGCCGCGTTGAAGATGAAACTGAAAATGGCGACGCGGCGGCGCCTCAGCGGGGCCGTCTTCGGTCCTCTCGACGAACGCGAGCTCGCGGCGTACGTCGTCGAAGAGCAATCGCTCTTCGATCTCATGGCACTACCCGATTCGTTTCGTGAAGACGCTTCGAAGATCACGACGAAGCGCGACGCCCAAGAGAGCGCGATTCGAGTGCGCGATTACTTTTCCGAGATCGGCTCTACGGTGCTTTCGGCTTCGAAGACCGGCGCTTCGGGCGTAGTCGACGCTTCGGGAGAGGCCTCCCCGGATCCGGTTCCCGCACGCGAACCGAGCACGACGTAAAGCCCGATTCCTGCAGCGACCGAAGCGTTGAGCGAGGCGATCGGGCCTTTCATGGTCAGCCGCAAGAGCGCATCGCAGGCTTGTTTTACGGGCTTTCGGAGCCCTTTGCCTTCGGCACCGACGACCAACACGATCGCCGCGTCACTGGGAAGTGCGCCGGCCGAGGTGGTCCCATTCGCGTCGAGTCCGACGACGAAGGCGCCTTTGCTCTTGAGCACACCCAAGGCTTCCGGAAGCGCAGGCACCCGAACGAGCTTTGCGTGCTCTACGGCGCCAGCCGACGCACGGAACGTCGCAGGAGTGAGCGGAGCCGAGTGATGCTCGGGCCAAAGTACGGCTTTCGCGCCGAGCGCGACCGAAGAGCGAATGATCGCGCCGAAGTTCTGTGGATCCTCGAGCTCGTCGAGCGCGATGAAGACGTCACCTTTTTCGACGGTGAGGTCTTCGAGCGACGCAAGCGTGAGCTCGGGCGCGTACGCGAGCACGCCTTGATGACGGCCTCCGCGGGCGTGGCGATCGAGAATGTCGCGCGGCTGCCGCTTCACGACGGCGCCTTGATCCGTCGCGAAACGCGCGAGCGCATCGAGCTCGGCAGAGAACGAGCCGTCGACCCAGACTTCGAGATCCTTGCCGCGCACGCGCAGCGCTTCACGCACGGCTTGCAAGCCGAGGATGAGACGGCGATCGTCGTCAGGAAGGGGCGCGATCTTGGGATAAACGCGCTTCTCGTTGGGGCGCGGGCCTCGCCCATCTCGTGGCGGCGGACGTCGGTCGAAGCTCATGCGACGCACGTTAGCGAAGTGCGGCCTCGATCTCCAAAACGATCGACCGCGCGGCCTCTTTTCGGTTCTTTGCATCACGAATTGGCCGTCCGACGACGAGATAGCTCGCGCCGTCTCGAATTGCGGTCGTCGGCGTCGCCGCACGCTTTTGATCATCGTTGGCGAGCGTGCCACTTGGACGAATCCCCGGAATCACGAGGACCGTTTCGCGCGGCAAGGCGCCGCGCAGCAATGCGACCTCATGAGGAGATGCGACGAACCCCGTGATTCTTCGCGTTGATGCGAGCTTGGCCAAGCGAAGCACGTGGTCGGAAACGGTACCCGAGACACCGATCGACGCGAGCATCGCCGCATCACTCGAGGTGAGGACGGTCACGGCGAGGATTTGCGTCTTCGTACCTTCGACGCGTTTCGCCGCTCGCTCCAGCATCTCGGATCCTCCCGAGGCATGCACAGTGAGAAATGCGACTTCGAGATCGACCGCGCGTGCGACTGCGCGATCGACGGTCTCGGGAATGTCGTGAAGCTTCAAGTCGAGAAACACGGGGCGACGCTTCGTGAGCGCGCGCACGAGCGAGGGACCTTCTGCGACGAAAAGCTCGAGCCCGACTTTGAACACACCAACATCGTCGGCGAGCTCGTCGGCGAGCGCTTCTGCTTCTTTCCGAGAGGGCACATCGAGCGCAAAAATAAGGCGTTCGCGCCCGGTCGTCGTCTCTTCCGTCTTGCCCATGTTCACGGCCAGCTTGAAGCAATCACGACAAAAGAAAAAGGGCGCATCTCGCGAGAGATACGCCCTTGCTCGAAGCTGAGCTCAGCAGCTCAGGATCTCGTGCTCAGTTCAAACCGCCACTCAGTTCAGCCCGCCACAAAGCGGATCGCCCGGTTGGCACTGCTCTTTCGGCTTGGATGGCGCCTTCGGACCCGTGGGGCCGCTCGGGCGCGAGACGGGCTTGGCTGCAGCGGCCTTCGCCTCGGTCGGGTGATCCTGAAGGTTCTGGATCGCCTTTTCCTTCGCATCGAGCTCGTCTTGGTAGCGCTTGCGATCTTCCGCGCTCGCGTTCTTCATCTTCGATTCGATGTCGGCGCGATCGGCGACGAGTTGCTGCATCTGCGCTTGGAACGCTTCCTTCTCATCGAGATTCTTCTTGATGACGACGCCCGCGCCAATGGCGAAGATGACGAAGAACACGCCGAGACCGATGGCGATCTGGAGGAGCTTCTTCTTCTGCTTGTCTTGCGAAAGCGAGTGGAGCTGACGCTCGTGATCTTGGAGACGCGAGAGCTGCTCGATGCGCGCGCGATTCTCCGCGTCGAGGCGAGCCTTCTCGAGCTCACCATGGCGAATCGCTTCGAGGCGCGCGGCCTCTTCACGCGAACGCGCATCGTTGACGCGTTGCTGTTCGGCAGCTTCGCGAAGCCTTCGCTCCTCTTCCTCACGAGCACGTTGCTCCTCGGCGGCGCGCGCTTGCATCGCGGCCTCCTCGGCAGCACGTTTCGCATCCGATTCCTTCTGGATGCGCTCCTGCTCCATGTTCATGAGTTCATTGAGCGAAAAGAGAACTGAGCTTTCCTGATTACCCATGGCCGCGTCCCTTCTTCCGGAGGAAGATTGAATAGGTAGGCTACCTTGATCTCGCTCACGCTGCAAACCGTTCCGAACCCCGTTGCTCTGTCCGTTTCCAATGGCCATGTCGGTCGGACCAGCGCGCGAAGAGAAGGCTTGGGTTCACACACCTTCTTTCTTGTCGCGAAAGTGAGCGCAAATCTGGTAACGCTCGGGGCATGGCGACGCAGGTAACCGCGCATATCATCGGGACCGTTTGGAAAATCGAAGTCAAAGTCGGCGACAAGGTGGAGGAAGGTCAGACGCTGGTCATCCTCGAGTCGATGAAGATGGAAATGCCCGTAGAAGCGCCGTGCGCAGGCGTCGTCGAGTCGATCACGACCGCGGAAGCGAAGGCCGTCGACGAAGGTGACGTTCTC
>JAHFDV010000021.1:426-20771 GCA_023248815.1 Myxococcales bacterium | reverse complement strand
GAGCCCGTCGTCGCGCCACACCGTAGGCAAACCGCGCCGTCGCTCGTACACATCTCGAAGTAATCTGAGCAACGCTCGGCCCCGCCGGTTACAATCCGCGAATGATGGGGTCTTGGTCTCGCTTGCTTTGGACGCTTCCGCCGATCGCCTTTCTCGCGCTGAACTGCAGCGACAACAAAGAGCTGGGGGCCGGTGAAGAATGTTTTCAGGCTACAGAATGCTCGCCCGGGCTCATCTGCGCGCCCGTCGGCGGAAAGCGCGTCTGCACGAATGACCTGACGGGAATCGCGAGTCCGTCCGGATACGATGCCGAGACGCCCGATGGCGGCGTCGTGCGTTACGAAGCAGGAACGTACGACGCTCCGACCGCCTACGACGCGGGGGCCAAACCCGATACGAATCCGCCACCGCCGCCCGTCGATTCGGGCGAACCCGGCTGACGCGCACACACTCGCGACTTCACTTCGGCGTGATCGCGACGTTGTCGTAGTAGGCATCCCACGGAACACCCTCGGGGCCGAAGGGAAGGCCGAGGCGAACCGTTTCGGTGGCGTTGGCCAGCGTGAACCGTTTCGCAGAATCCTTCGAGAGCGACTTTGTATCGATCTTGCCGTTCACCATCAGCACGACGGTGCTTCCAGTGTTCGGGTCCTGCGGCATCCGCACGATGAGCTCGAGGTGATTCCACTGCCCGAAGGCCAACTTCAAGCTGAAGTTCGTCGTCATGAACGAATTGCCGTCGGTGGGCTCCTCGCTGAGCACGAAGGAGCCGTTTTGGTGAATGAGAAAAAGGTTGAAGGACGTCGAGTACGCGATCTCGAGAATCTCTGGAGCGCCCTGAAACGGGTTCGGATAGATATCGAACTCGTAGGAGAGCGAGCGGACGGGAATGCCGCTCTTCTCGACGTAAGCGACGACTGGACCTGGGCTCTGAGGTCCTCGCGCGACGTGGAGCGACTGTCCGCGAAGAGCGCCATCGGGAGACCTGACTCGATTGACGATCGCCTGCTGCGCGAAGGGCGGATCCGTCCACGGGTCCCACGTCGTGTCTTCGAAGTCGTCGCAGAGAATCGCGCCGGGCTTCGTCAAACAAAAGAGCGAGACCGGTTGCGTGTCGGGACTGGAGTCGACGACTTGCGTGACATCGCTCGCCGCGTCGACCGTTGCGGCCGCGTCACTCCCACCGTCAGCAGAGATCTCGACCGTTCCACCGACGCATGCCGCGAACAAGCCGCACGGGACGACCAAGAATGCGATGCGCCACTTGGACATCGGACAAACTATAAACCCGCGCGGATTCCTTGTCGAAACTCGGACACGTTTTGTCGGACGAACGACCGTCGGAAAAACCGAGGGCGGCTCAATCGACTTTGAGAATCGCCAAGAACGCCTTTTGCGGGATCTCGACGTTGCCGACCTGCTTCATGCGCTTCTTGCCCTCTTTTTGCTTCTCGAGGAGCTTGCGCTTTCGGCTGATGTCGCCGCCGTAGCACTTCGCCGTCACGTCTTTGCGGAGAGCTCGCACGGTTTCGCGTGCCACGATTTTTCCGCCGATGGCCGCTTGGATCGCGACCTCGTACTGCTGCTGCGGCACGAACTCTTTGAGCTTCTCTGCGAGCGCGCGTCCGCGGGTATGCGCACGTTCGCGATGAACGATGATCGAGAGCGCATCGAGCGGCTCGCCGTTCACCATGATGTCGACCTTCACGAGATTCTCGGGCTGATAGCCCGTGACCTCGTAGTCCATCGAAGCGTAGCCACGTGACACGCTCTTCAGCTTGTCGTGAAAGTCGAAGAGGACTTCGCCGAAGGGGAGCTCGTACGTGATGATCACGCGATCGGTGCTCGCGTACTGCATTCCCTTTTGCGTGCCGCGCTTCTCTTGGCAAAGTGCGAGCACCGCGCCGACGTATTCCGTCGGGACGTGGATTTGCATTTTGACGAGCGGCTCTTCGATGCGCTCGATGTATTGCGGATCAGGAAGCTTCGCCGGGTTCTCGACGCGCACGACCTCACCCTGTGTCGTGTAGACGTTGTAGACGACGCTCGGCGCCGTCGTGATGAGGTCGAGATTGAACTCGCGCTCGAGTCGCTCTTGGATGATCTCCATGTGGAGGAGACCGAGAAAGCCGCAGCGGAATCCGAATCCGAGCGCTTCAGAGGTGTCGGGCTCGAACGAGAACGCGGCATCGTTCATGTGGAGCTTGTCGAGCGCGTCGCGGAGGTTCGGATAGTCGGAGCTGTCCGTGGGGAAGATGCCCGCGAACACCATTGGCTTCACTTCTTTGAAGCCGGGAAGCGCGCGATCCGTGGGATTGGCAAAATGTGTGACCGTGTCGCCGACCTTGGTGTCGTGAACGCTCTTGATGTTTGCAGCGATGAATCCGACTTCGCCCGGACCGATCTCTTCGAGCGCGACTGCGAACGGCTGGAAAGATCCTAGCTCCGTGACTTCGTAGTCGGTCTTGTTCGAAAGGAACTTGATGCGGTCGCCCTTGCGAACCGTTCCGTCGACGACGCGAAGCATGATCATCGCGCCGCGATAGCTGTCGTACCAGGTGTCGAAAATGAGCGCCCGTAGCGGTCCGTTGGGATCACCCTTCGGCTGCGGAACTTTGAGCACGATCTGCTCGAGGATGTCTTTGACGCCGACACCGGTCTTTCCGCTGCACGAAATCGAATCGCTGCAGTCGAGGCCGATGACCTCTTCAATCTGTGCGCGCGTGCCTTCGACATCGGAAGAGGGGAGGTCGACCTTGTTGAGCACGGGCAAGACTTCGAGGCCTTGATCGATCGCGAGGTAAACGTTGGCGAGCGTCTGCGCTTCGACACCTTGTGTCGAGTCGACGACGAGAATCGCGCCCTCACACGCCGAAAGGCTCCGCGACACTTCGTAGTTGAAGTCGACGTGGCCCGGCGTGTCGATGAGGTTCAGCTGATACGTAAGCCCATCTTTCGCGGTGAAACGAAGGCGGACGTTCTGCGCTTTGATCGTGATGCCACGCTCGCGCTCGATATCCATCTTGTCGAGGAACTGCGCGCGCGCTTCGCGATCGGAGACGGCCTTCGTCACTTCGAGAATGCGATCGGCGAGCGTCGACTTGCCGTGGTCGATGTGAGCGATGATCGAGAAGTTGCGGATCAGTTCTTGCGGCGTAGACATGAGGAGGACGGCCTCCTAGTAGCATCGATCCAACGCCTATATGCAGCGCATTCGCGGGAGGGGACTTTACTTCTTGCCGCCGCTCGCTGCGATGAGCGTCTCACTGTCGCGCGCGACGTTGCGTTCGCTCTTGCGCGGCGGCGGGGGATCGTCGTTGCGATCGCGGTTTTCACGAGCGCGTGCATCGAGCGCTCGTTCAATCGTCGCGCGGCCATCGAGCGTGAGCTGACCTGGAAGAAGGTGGGCGTAGTGTTTGAGAACGAGGTCGATGCCTTCGCGGATGTAAACAGCGACCGGCACCTTCGTGCGGTCGTGAAGCTGCTTCAGCCGATCGTTCTGTTCCGGCGTCACGTAGATCGTCGTGGAAATTTTCTTACGTGACATCGCAGCCCTTATTATGCACCGCTATACACTACGTGAACATACGTGCTGCCGAGAAAAGTGTAATTTGTCGGAATCGTTAATGTTTTCGCTGAAGCCCTTGAATCTCAATGGGCCAAGTTCCTTTCGGTGACCCGCGGAGTAATTTCGCCCGATCGGTCGGAGCGCGCGAAAGCCTTTTGCAGGCGGACGTCGTTCAGCAAGCTCCCGGTTCGACTCGGGATCTTCGATCCGTAACCCTTGCATCGGCCTACCCCCAAAAGTATCGTGCGCGCCATGCTTCGTGCCACCGGTGTGTGCTTACTCGTCGTTGCGCCCTTTGCGATTGCTTGCGGCGACAAAGAAACCAAGTCCGCCCAAGCGCCGAAGGGGTACCGCGACGTCGAAATTCATCACGAAGACTGCGACGGCAAAGGCCAAGCGCAGACGCTCGATACGAACGGCGACGGCAAGCCCGAGATCAAGCAGATCCTCAACGGCGGACGGGAGGTCTGCCGCGTGACCGATCTGAACCACGACGGCAAGCCGGACCAGTTCACCTACTTCGACGGCGCCGGTCAGGTGCGGCGCATCGAGGGTGGTTTTCAAGATACGGGGCTCGTCTCGTCGGTCGAGATTTACGAAGGCGGCAAGCTCGTCCGTCGAGAGTTCGCGGCGGCTGGCCAAGATCGTCTGGATACCTGGGACTTTTTCGATCCCGCGACGGGCAAGCGTGTCCGTCGTGAGCGCGACTCCAATGGCGACAAGCGCATCGACCAGTGGTGGACATGGGACGGAGACAAGGTGACGATCCTCGTCGACCGCAACGACGATGGCGAGCCCGATCCCGAAGTCGCTTCCGACGACGATGCCGGTGCGAAGGTCGCGGCTCCCGTCGGATCCGGAGTTTCTGTTCCTCCTCCGCCCGTCGTCGTTGCATGGCCCGACGGCAAGGGCGTGGTCGAAGAAAAGAAGCCCAAGACGGTCGCGAAGAAAGGGGCGAAGTAATGAAACTTTCGCGCAGTCTCCCAATGTTTGCAGGGCTCTCAGTGCTCGCGGCGCTCACGTTCCTCGCTTGTGGCGGAGACAAGCCGCAGCCGAAAACCGCGACCGTGACGCCTGGCGGCACGAAGGATCAGAGCCTTTGGCCTGCCGACGACAAGAGCCTCTGCAATCAAGCACTCAATTGGCGCAACAGCGTCGAGTTCGACCTCCAAGAGACCTCCGGCCCGGGCGCATTGAAGCCCAACGTTCGCCGTATCTATCGAACGATCGGTGAAGGTGATCAGCGCAAGCACATCGTCGTGTGTCGCGAGGTCGACACGAACTTGGACGGCATCAAAGACGCGATGCGCACCTTCAACGACAAGGGTGAAGCGAAGCACGAAGAGGTCGACTCCGACTACGACGGTCAGGTCGACACGTGGATCAACTTCGTCGATGGTCGTCTCGCTGAAGAGCAAAACGATACCAATCACGACCGCAAGCCGGACGTGTGGAAGGTCTACCAAGAGGGCACGGTTTCGCGCATCAAGCGCGATCGCAACTTCGACGGTAAGCCGGACGTCTGGGAGATCTACGTAAAGGGTCGCCTCGAGCGCATGGGCGTAGACGAGACGGGCGACGAGCGCATCGATCGCTGGGACCGCGACGATCTCCTTCGTCAGCAGCAAGAGGCCGAAGAGCAGAAAAAGCGCGACGCGGAAGACGCAGCCAAAGCGGCATCTTCGCAAACCAAGGTCGAAGACGACCCCGCAGCAGCAGATGCCGGCGCGCCAAAGGCCGGCGCAAAAGACGCGACGAAGGCGAAACCCAAAACCGCGACGAAGTAAGGTCAATGATCGACCGCGACTCCGAACGTCTCGGTCGCGTCGTTGGCAGTCGCTACCGGCTCGAACGCCTTCTCGGCGTGGGCGGAATGGGCAGTGTCTATCTCGCGACACACGTCCAGGTTGGGAAGTCCTTCGCGCTGAAGATGCTCCACAACGAGGGCGCTGAAGGGAGCTCGGCGCGCGAACGTTTCCTGCGTGAAGCGCGCGTTGCGGCGACCGTGAAACATCCTGGAATCGTCGATGTATTCGATGTGGGCGAGACCGAGGACGGCGAGCCGTACATGGTCATGGAGCTCTTGCACGGAGAGTCTCTCGCGGACCGCCTACGAAATGGAAAACTTGCACCGCATCGCGCGATGAAGATCGCGCGTGAGGTTCTCGCGGCGCTCGGTGCAGCGCATGCGAAGGGAATCGTTCACCGCGACATCAAGCCGCAAAACATTTTTTTGGAGGAGCGCGGAGGCGAAGATGTCGCGCGCGTTTTGGACTTCGGAATCGCGAAGGACCTCGGTGCGGAGGCCTCCGCGTTGACGCACACGGGCGCGGCAGTCGGAACGGCGCTCTACATGTCGCCCGAGCAAGCGACGGCTCGCAAAGACATCGACGCGCGTGCCGACATTTGGGCGGTCGGCGTCGTGCTCTACGAGATGCTGGTCGGAGAGCCGCCGTTTCTCGCGCCCACGCTCTCGGCCGTCATCGCGAAGATCGTGACGGAAGACCCGCCCGGAATGGTCGCAAAGAACCACGACATCGCGCGTGCGCTCGAAGAGATCGTCTTCGGCGCCCTCGTCCGGGATCCCGCGAAGCGCACGAAGTCCGCGGAGTCCTTTGCAAAGTCGCTCGAAGAATTCGAGAGGCGCGAAGCGACGACGGACCCGAGCCTCGCGCGAACGGAAGCGGCGCCTTTGCCCTTCGAAACGACCAACGACGCGTTGAAGCGCGCGGAGCATCGACGTTTTCGATTCGTGTTCTTCGCGGTCGGTCTCGCGGCGCTCGTCGGTGGTGGAGTCTTTTTCTTCGCGCGACGCACGGAGACCCCGAAGCTGGGAGGCGAAGCGGTCGTCACGTCCGCGCAGTCGACCGCGCCAGACAAGATCCCCGCCGAGCCTGCACCCAAGACAGACCTCGATGCAGGGGCCGCGTTGCCGACTCCATCGGCGTCCTCACCGTCGCAACCCGTCGCCGATCAACGTTTGGCGCCAGCTACCAAGGGACGCACGCTGACGTGCCCCACCAATGAGTTTCCGAGCGAAGGACATTGTTGTGCTCGCGGCCTCAAATGGTCGAAAATGCAGTCTCGATGCGAACGGCCACTCGCGACGAACCTTCCTTGAGCAAGAAACCATCTTGAACCGTCACCGATGAGATTTTCGCGAGCCTTTGCGCCGGCGGTCGTCGCGCTCGGCGTAGCTCTGCCCAGTCCAGCCGTGGCCGCGGGAGATGCCGCGGTTGCGCGAAAGGCCTTTCAGCAAGGCGTCACCCTTTTTCAGCACGGCGATTACCAGGGCGCACGCGCGATGTTTCTCCAAGCGGATCGCGAACGGCACTCGCCAGCGATCACCTACAACCTTGGTCGCGTCGAGGAGCAGCTCGGCAAGATGCAAGGCGCCGTCGACGCGTACGAAAGTTACATTGCGGAGGTTGGAGAAAACGGCGAGTTCTCGCAATCGGCTGCGATCGCGATCGCGCAGATCAAGAAGCGCTCGACGCGCCTACGCATCGAAACGACGCCTTCGGGGGCCCACATCTTCCTCGACGGAGCGACGCTCAAAGAGACGACGCCCGCTTCGATTCTCGTGACGCCCGGCAATCATCACGTCTCCGTCGAATGGTTCCTCGGCACGTCGCACTGGAGTGATCAGCGAGACGTCGACATCGCGGCAGGCGAATCGACGTCGCTCGTCAGCTTCGAATCGAAGGAGGCTGCTCGCGGCAAGCCCATCGACATCGTCCCTCCGCCTCCTCCTCCCGAGCCATCGGACATGATCTTTGGTGGCGCGTTCGAGATCATCCCCTACGTTTTCTTCCGCAACGATTCGACCCCTGCGAACGGTCGCATCGACAAGCCGGCAGCTGGCGTCATCGCCGGCATCCAAGGTCATGTTGGCTACGCGATCAGCCCGACCTTCGAGTTGCTCCTTCGCGGGTTCGCATGGGTCGGGTCGGAGGGAAGTCCCGCGACCTACGCGGTGGGCGCGGGACCGGCGTTCTCGGTTCACGCAACGAAGTCTTTCTGGGTCGGTCTCGGCCTCATCGGAGGACGGGCCTATACGTGTCGCGGAGACTGCCCTGGTGACAAGCCTTTCGAAGAGCACGGAAGGCAATGGCGCACGAACCTCGTCTTCGCGGCCCAGCTCGACTTCTCGTACATTCTCATCAAGCGCTCTTACGGCGAGTGGATGCTCTCCTTCTCGCCGGGCATGTTCTTCGCGAACGCGCCACCCTTCGGCAACGGGCCCGATACGCACATGCTGTTTTTCCCGATTGGCTTCGGGGTTCGCAGCTACTGACGCTCGGGCCTTCTGACTAGAGCAACTCCGGAAACCGGACTTGCCCAAAGAACAGAGTTCTTACGCTTTCGAAGTGCCTTCGCGACCGTAGGCGTCTTCGAGACGTACGACGTCGTTCAGATGATTCGTCGAGACTTCGACGACATCCACGTCGGTCACGGCGACCATGCGATGAATCGTCTTCGGCTTGCAGTGATACGTGTCGAGCTTCTTCATGCGAATGACCTGCACGTTCGCGGCATCGCCGATCTCGAGGTCCATCTCGCCGTCCTGAATCAGGAACGTCTCCTCTTTCTCGTTGTGATACTGTCGGGACAGTTTTTGGCCCTGGGTGATGTGCAGGATCTTTCCAACATATCCCTCAGCTTCGGCCCAGATGAGCTCGTAGCCCCACGGCTTTTCGACGCGTCGCATGAATGGCCTCCTTAGAGGGGCGAGAAGATATCACGGAAGGACCGACAGATGAGTGAACAGCGCCTCCAAAAGACTTTGGCGCAGGCCGGAATAGCTTCCCGCCGCGCTGCCGAGGAGCTCATCAAGGCTGGGCGGGTTCGGGTGAACGGCAAGGTCGTCACCGAGCTCGGCACGAAGGTAAAAGACACGGACAACGTGGAGGTCGACGAGCGGAAGGTCGCTGCCGAACGCTACGTGTACTTCGCGTTCCACAAACCGCGTGGCGTCGTCTCGACCATGAGCGATCCCGAGGGACGAAAGACGGTGAAGGACTTCTTCACGACGATCAAAGAGCGCGTCTTCCCGGTCGGTCGTCTCGACTTCCATACGAGCGGTGTCCTCCTCGTCACCAACGACGGCGCGTTCGCCGACGGCCTCATGCATCCGCGAAAGGCCGTTCCGAAGACGTATGTCGTCAAGACGAGCGGCGCGATGACGATCGAAGATCTCGACGCCTGGCGAAACGGAATCGATCTCGAAGACGGGAGGACACTCCCTGCGGAAGCGCTCTTCTTGCGTCACGAAGAAGAGAAAACGTGGTTCGAGCTCACCATTCGTGAAGGTCGCAATCAACAGATTCGTCGCATGGGCGAAGCGACGAACTTTCCCGTCATGCGTCTCGCGCGCGTTGCGTTCGCGGGGATCAGCGGCGAAGGTCTCCGTCCCGGCGACTGGCGCCCGCTCGGTCGCACCGAGCTCGACGCGCTGAAAAAAGAATACGGCGTTCCGAAGAAGGTTTCGGATCCGAGCATCGAAAACGCCGCCGATTCGCGCGTGAAGCGCCGGCCCGCGCAGCGAAGCTTTTCGGCGAACGAGGGCACCTCACCGCGCGGCCGATCGACCGAGCGTGGTGCGCGCGATCGCGGTCCGAGTGAACGTGACGGGCGAGACGAGCGGAAAGCGCGTCCCACGAGGCCGACCTCTCCGCGAGGCGACGGTCAACATGGGCGTCGCAGTGACGCGTCGCGAGGTGATTCGCCGCGCACGGATTCATACCGCAGCGATTCGCCGCGGAGTGACTCACCGCGTAGCAGTTCCCCGCGCAATGATGCACCGCGAGAAGGCTATCGCGGCCGCAGTGATGCACCGCGCGAGGGTGGCTATCGCGGTCGCAGTGATGCGCCGCGCGAGGGTGGCTATCGCGGTCGCAGCGATGCGCCGCGGAGTGACTCTCGCGGTGGACCCTCCGAGGGTCGCCGCCCTGCGCCTTCGCGTGGACGTGATTCTTCCGAACGGTCTCCGTCTCGCGGTGGGTCGAATGAAGGCGGTCGCGCTCCCTACCGCAGCGGGGGCGCCGGCGACGGTGGCCGCGCGCCATATCGAGGCAAGCCGAGTGATCGTGACGGCGCACCGCGTGAGCGTGCACCGCGTGCCGAGGGATCGGGCGACCGTGAGCGCACGCCGTATCGTGCGGGTCCGAGCCAAGGACGGGCCCCATCGCGTGATTCACGAGATAGCGGACGCGCGCCTTATCGTGGCAAGCCGAGCGATCGTTCGTCGCGTGACGGGGACTCGCGTGGACGCTCCTCGCGCGATGATGCGCCGCGCGGCGGCGACTCGCGCGGTCCATCACGTGGTCCGCGTGGGGGTGCACCGAGAGACAGTGCCCCGCGTGGAGACGCTCCGCGAGGAGATGCGCCCCGTGGACGATCTAATGGAGGGCGACCCTCCGCTGGCAGGCCGACGGGTGGCAGACCTTCCGGCGGTAGACCTTCGGGAGGACGATCCTCTGGCGGCGATTCTTCGCGTCGCCGTCGTTCCTGAGAATCCGCTTCGAGCTCAGCGTGCGCGAAGCGGATCGCGCACGTTTTTCGGAAGCGACCAATCGTTCTCGAAAAAACCTGCCGCGATGACGCTGGCAGGGCCGAGCACTTGCTCGCCACGAGCAGAAGCGACGCTCTGGTCGTATACCGTGAAATCGGGGAGCAGCTCCGGGAGCGACAGGGAGCGCATGGTTCCCGCGATGTCGACTCCCTCGATGACGGCGATGGGACGCATCGAGTTTTGCGGATTCGGGAACGTGAACGCAACGCCGACTTCGGAGCCCGTGAACCTCTCTCCGGTTCGCGATACGACGGCGTTCCCTTCGACTCGAAACGGGAACGCTGGATGTTCCAGACTCCGGAGGACGCGATTCGTGCGCGCATTCCCGACGAGAAAGAGCGCGCGATCTTCCGAGAGGCGCTCTCGCTTTGCAATGAACTCGGCATCGCTCATCACGCCATAACGCACGTTCACTCCGAAGCGCTGCTTCGCCCACGCGCGCGCCACTTCTTCGTTTGCGCGCGCCTCTTTGGGATCGTCGACGCCATAGACGAAGAGGACCGGATGATGAAAGACCTCGCGAAAGGGGCCGCTGACCGCGGCATTCTTCGTGACGAACGCAATGGGAAGACGGCCCTTCTTCCACTGTGAACCCTCGCGGTGAATCACGATGCGCTCGCCCTTTTCGAACTCGAGCGGCGTTGCGTCGACCGAAATTCGGACACGCGAAGTATCGCCGAGGGCACTCTGCGTCGTCCCGCGACCCAGCGTGAGCTCTTGAACGCCCGTCGTCCGGAGACGGGCTTCCGTTGCGCTCGTGGCTTCGGCGTCGGCTTCGGCCCACGTGCTCGGCTTCTCGAAGGCGGTGATGTGGAGCCAAGCGTTGTCACCGTCGCGTAGAAGCGCCGTCTTTAGATGAACACGCTTTGGTGCAAGCACCTTCTTCGAGCGAAGAAGCCATTTCGCGCCTTTCAGGTTTCCGTAGGTCGGCCCCCACACGTTGTGACCGACATCGGGATGCTCGTGCTCCATCGAGTACCCGAGCTCGAGGTAGCGATCGATGAGGACCCCGCTATTTGCGACGGGAAGATCGCGCGTTCCGTGAACGACGAGCATCGGGATGGAGAGCCCGTTCTCGGCCCAACGAACGTTGGAACGCTCTTCTGCGAGGAATCGTTCCCACGTGCGGATTGGCTTCTTCTGCATGTCGTTGCGCAAAAAATAACTATGGTAGCCGCAGAGTGGCGCGGCCGACGCAAAGAGATCGGGATGACGAAGCGCGATGAGCGCAGTCCCTGCGCCACCCATCGAAGGGCCCGTCACCGAGATGCGCGTTTCGTCGACGGGATAGAGCTTCCGCACTTCGGCGATCGCCGCGAGGACATCGTCTTCGCCGAAGAAGCGGTACATCGAATTGCCGCGACCACTCGGCGCGAGAACGATCGCGTCGAGTGGCGGAAGCTTGGGCATGCGTCGATCTTCCCAATCGTTTCCCTTGGACTCATCGTCGAAACCGAAGAAGTGCGAAAGTGCCGCCATCGGCAAGCCGTTGAGCCCATGGAGAACGACGATGAGCGGATAACTCTTCTGCTCGCTTCGTTTGAAAGACGGAGGAACATAGAGCGCATACTCGCTGCGTTCCGAATCACTCGGAGAGACGAAGGCGCGACGCATTGGCCCCGTGCGCTCGCGATAGGGATCTTTGCCTTTCAAGAGCGATTGCGAGAGCTCTTCCAATTCCTTCTCCTCGAAATCCAGAGCGTCGAGCTCGTGATCGTCTCGGCTGGCCCACCGGAAGAGGCGATCGTGCAGGTGAGCGAGCGAAGGAACTGTTCCTGGAAGAAGGTCGGGAAGGGAAGCCGCCTTTTCGAGCGCTTCCGAGCCGTGCGTCAGGGCGTCGAGCGTCGCTTTCCTCGGCGCGAGCGAGAAATCGAAATTCTTCCCGAATGCGTTCACGCGAGCACGCGCTCCAGATCTTTCGAGAGCCTCGAGCGTCGATCCTTCGAAGGTGCCGAGCGGGATGTCGCCCTCGGTCGCGAGTCCTATGTCGCCCGAAGCGATCTCTCGCCCACTTTGATCGAGCGTTGCATGCGCGCTCCCCGAAACGCCACGCACGCTTCCTTCCGGGTACCGAAACTGGATCGACGGGCGAATGTTCGTGCGACCGATCCCGCGCTCGACCTTCACGGACAGGAGTCGCGCGGCGACGCTCTCCGGAGCCTCCGGAGTCGGAAGCCGGAACGTGAGCTTCGCGCTGCGACGAAGATCGTCACCGGTGATTCTTCCGTGAAACGCCCAGCTTCCCGTGTTCGGAGAGCGGAGCTTCAGAACGAGCGTGTGCTCGCCGCGATCGAGATCGAGCGGCACCACGTCGTCGTCCGAATGAAAGGAGCGAGCGAGGTCACGCGCGTAGATCGTCTTGCCATCGACGAGAACGGCTAGGCCGCCATCGGATCCGAACACGCCCCAATAACGACCGGCCTCGCCGACCGAAATGCGAATCACCGCATAGGCGATCTCCGTCCCTTTTCCGCCTGCTTTGCGGAGGCCGAGCGCGCCCTCGGCGCTCGCGAAGACCTTGTTGGCTCCGATTCCGGCGAGCGAGTTCTCGTCGACGCCAGCTGGAATCGAACGAAGCGTCGCGTCGCTTTGCGAGATGGGCGTGCGCACGAGCCAAGCGCCGACGTTGCCGGTCTCGCTCGCGACGATTTCGAGCGCGCGATCTTGCGCTTCGGCTTCTGAACCCGGAAAGAGGGCTGCTGCGAAGAATGCAGTCGTGAGAAGCGCTCGCGCGAATCTCACGACTGTTTCACCGGCCCTAGCGTATCAGCGCGAACGAATCAGTTCACGCCGATCGCGTGCGCCAAGGTCTTCGTGTCTTCTTTGAAGAGCACTTCGATCTTGTTCGCATCGATCACGTTCGTGACGACACCGTCTCCGAACTTGGTGTGCCGAACGAGCTCGCCCGCCGCGAACACCGTTGCGATCGTGTACTTCTTGAAGTCGTGAACACCTTTGCCGGTGATCGCCTTCGCCCACTCCGCTTCGCGATCGCGCTCCTTTTTCTCGGCAATCTCGGCACGTGTCGCACGAGCCGCCGCGGAATTACCTCTTCCCGCGGACGCCGCACGTTCGGCCGTCTCGCCGGGCGCGCGTGCTCGGTAGTTGTGCTCAGAACCGCAGGTGAGACAGATGACGCGAACCGCTTTGGTCCCGACCATCGCACCGATACGGTGATTCAGCATCATTCTGCACTTGGTGCAGTAACCAACAATCTCTCCGCCAACTTTCGGCGCTTTCGCCACAGCCATAATTCGACTCCTCTCGTCGTACGTTCAATCACTCACGTAAGGATTCATTCTTCGCGCTCGTTCGTTCGGAACCGGCGCCTATTTCGATCGTCCGACTTCACGTAGACGTCGGTCTTCACTTCTGGCTTCTTCAGGCGGTCGCCCGAGTTCGGCGAGAAGCGAATCGTCGTATTGATCTCGAATTGCATCGAGGTGAGGAGCTTCTGCATCTCTTGGGCGAGATTTGCGTGCTCGAGAAACTCACGCGTTTCTTTGGCGACTACCCGAAAGAGACCGCTCTTCGTTTCGTCGACCTGGGCATAGATGTATTGTGCAACTTCTTTGGGAAGCTTGCGATCTCCGACGAGTTGCTTGAGAGAATCGGGCGCTTCTTGCGCCTTCTCGAGGCCAGCTTCGACGGCGCGCTTGAGGAGATCGGGGATGACTCCCTCGAGCCGTCTGCGCTTTCCTTCGCCACTCATCGAGCAATGTTTAGCATTTAAAGGCCCGCGCCGGGTAACTTCGACACGGCTCGCGTTGCGGATGCTGAACTGCTCGTGGGAGCGGGCTTCGCGTCTTCGCGCGCGGCGTGTTTTTCTTTCGGTTTGCTGGCCGTCGCCGCGACGCTCGGCTGTACGGGGCGTACGGACCCTGGATTCGACGATGGAAGTGGGGCCGCGAAGGAAGGGGACGGCGTCGCCACGGGGGCGGAGTCAGCTGGTGGCGGAACAGAATCCGCTGCGGCGACGGGCGCGGGGGATTGCACGGGTGCAATGTTCGAGGAACCCACGACCGGCGGAACGATGGTCGCGTCACTCGTCTCGCGCGATAGCCAACGATCGGCGACGAATACCGAAAGAGCGAATGCTCCGGCCCCGGCGACGAAAATGGGCCAACGCGCCCGAGACGCAGGCGGACCCGGTTCTATGTGTGAGATCGAAACCGGCTTGTCTTCAGAGAGGGATAGGTCTTCGGGAACGGACACCCCCTCCGTATCGCTTCCGGCACGCGCTCTCGTCGGTGTGGAATAAGTGCGCGTGGCGGCTGCGCGATCGATCGCAGTCGGTTGATGGCTCGTGGGGGTTCCGTTTTCGACCGGTGCAGGGTGCACGGGTTCGCGTTCGGTCTCGATCGAAGCGCTTCTGGCCGGCGCAGATTCCGCCTCTGCCACCGTCATCGTTGCCATTCCGACGACGGTCGTCGGCGCTGAACTCGCGGTGTCACTCGACGGATCATCTTGCGCCTTCGCAACGGCGACGCGGAGGAGCTCCTCGGTTTTGGCCGATGTTTGGGAAGCCCCAAGCGTGTTTCGCGTCGACTTCAGCGCATAGAGACGCAGCGCGAGATCGCGCGCCGAGGGTGGGCGCTTCTCTGGATCCTTTTCGAGCGCTTCGGCGATCACGTCGTCGACGTCTTTCGGGACGTCTACGAAAGTTCGAATTCGCGGAGCCGGTGTATGCGCATGCGCCGCCATGATGAGGCTGCTCGAACGCTGATCGTCGAACGGCCCGCGGCCCGCGAGCATCTCGTAAGCCACGAGCGCGGCTGCGTAGAGATCGGTCTGCGCCGACACGGGCTGTCCCAAGAGTTGCTCGGGAGCGGCATACCGTGGCGTTCCGAGAAAGCGCCCGCCGGTTTCGCGCGCGT
This sequence comes from Myxococcales bacterium, assembly GCA_023248815.1. GTDB lineage: Bacteria > Myxococcota_A > Polyangia > Polyangiales > Polyangiaceae > JAHFDV01. Next base: position 5,752 of record JAHFDV010000021.1, on the reverse strand, counting down.
CGTTGGAGAGCACTGCAACGATCCCAAAATCGAGGAGCTTCGTCACGGTCTCCCCCGCGGGCATCACGTGGAGAAAAATGTTCTCGGGCTTCACGTCGCGATGAACCAGCTTCTCCTCGTGTGCGCGGCCGAGCGCTTCGAGGAGCTCGTAGAGGATGTCGTAGACCTTGCTCGGGTCGAGCGGACCGAGCCGCGCCAAGAGCTCACGAAGGCTGACGCCGCGAAGCCGCTCCATGACGAAGTAGCGCCGGGGAGGGGATTCGGACGTCTCACCCGCCGCGATGACGTCGACGATGTTTCTGTGGGCGAGCTTCGCAAGTGTGCGCGCCTCCCGGCGCATTCGCTCGACGAGGTCTTTTCGCGCCACGAGCTCGGGGTGAATCGTCTTTAGGACATAGATCTTGCCGAGTTCGACGTCTTCGACCTCGTAGACCGTTCCCATTCCGCCACGGCCCAAGAGGCGGGTGACCTCATAGGACGTGCCCGGGAGCCGCTGCCCCCGCTCGTAGTCCGACGCTTCCTTCGCGACCCCCATGACCGCCCCGAAAGTATCACCGACTGGCCGTGTTTCGCCGTCTTAAGGAAGCGCTTAGATTCTGGCGCCCTAGGGGTAACGGGGTTAGATTTCGCCCAATGCTTGCTCGCGCGCTTCGTCTTTGCATCTTCGGCGGGCTGCTCACCGCTCTCCTCTTTTCAGGTTGCGGACGCTCCGACGTTCTCGGATACGAAGAAGACGAAGCAGGACGCGACGCGCGCCGCGACGTAACGAGCGACGTTCGCGACACGGGGATCGACGGTGATGCTGCAAGAGACGTTGGCGACGCGGCCGACGCACGCGACGTCGTGATTCCGACGGACGGAGATGCCGCGTGCGGTCCCGGCACGTGTACGGGATGCTGCGTCGGCGGAAAATGTCTCGTCGGTTTGGCCGATACGCAGTGCGGCGCAGAAGGCGTCACGTGCGGCAATTGCCTGGCCGTCGGACAAGTGTGCTTCCCGCGTGATCCACTTCTCGGCGGAGTTTGCGACATTGCGCCGGTCGCTTGCGATGCGACCTCGTGTCCCAAAGGCTGCTGCAGCGGCAACGCATGCATCGAGCCCGGCAACACCGACACCGCGTGCGGCATCGGCGGCGCGACGTGTGACAACTGCATCTCGAAGGGACAGACCTGCGACAGCTCCAACAAGTGCGTCGCTGTGCCGCCGAAGTGCACCCCGCAAAATTGCAGCGGTTGCTGCGACGCAAACGGCGATTGTCAGCTCGGCTTCGCAGCGAACACCTGCGGTTCGACGGGCAACGCTTGCGTGAACTGCGCGTCGCAAGGCGCGACGTGCGCCGTCAACACGACGCCGCGCGTCTGCTCGAACCAAACGACCTGTCCTTCTCCCTATGGTGGATGCAAGGGCGCGACGACGACTCCCCCCAAGGTTCAAGACGTTTGCAGCGTGAGCGATCTCGACAACGCACAAGCCGCCTGCGGTGGCGGCGCCGACAGCGCTCCGTGCAACGAGTTCTTCCAACAGATTGCGGTGATCAAGCCGAAGTGCGGAAGCTGCCTCGAGCCGTACCACGAGCCTCTCGCCGATTGGCGCGGCGTTCACGTATGCGTCGCGCCCTTCGTCAGCAGCACCTGCAACGGTCAGACCGGTTGCTACGAAGACTGCACCACGGCGAGCTGCGACACGTGCTCGGCAGGCCAGAAGAACCAGTGCGAATCGCAAGTGCGCTCCAGCCAGTGCAGCTCTTATCTGACGACGTCGTTCAGCTGCGTGCTCCCCGCGCTCCTCGGACAAGGGTCGTTTTGCAACCCGCTCATCTATTCTGGTTACGGAGAATGGTTGCGCGCCGTGGGCGATCATTACTGCGGTCAGTAACTCGGCCGTTTAGCGACGCTTCGAAAAATACCGTCCACGATGTCCGCGCCGAACGAAGAGCTGCTGCTCACGGGTGTCCCGAGCTTCTCCGCGGGGCTCATGCTGCGCGAAGTCTTGCGTGAGGAGGGGACGCAAGTTCATCTCGTCGTTCGTCCGAAACAGCACGAGGCGCTGGAGTCTCTCTTCGAGTCCCTCCTTGCCGAAATCGGCGCAGGGTTCAAAGAGCGCGTGCACGTTCTCGAGGGCGATCCGACGCACATCGACTTCGGTCTTTCGGGTGCCGAATTCAACGATCTCCGCAAACGTGTCACTCGCATTCATCACATGTCCGAGGTCATTGCTCCGAGCGCCTCGAAAGAAATTGCGACGCAGGGCAACATCAATTCCGTGCGTGAAGTGCTCGAGCTCGCACGCGTAGCACCGCGACTCGAATCGCTCGTCGCGCACTCGACTGCGCTGGTCTCGGGGAAGAAATCTGGCCTCGTTCAAGAAGAAGATCTCGATCTCACGCGAGGCTTTCGAAACGTCGTCGAAGAGACGAAGGCGCGCGGCGAGCGCATGCTGCGCGAAGCGATGCGTGACGTGCCAATCTCGATCGTGCGTCCGTCGATCACCGTGGGGAGCTCGCAGACGGGCGAAATCGATCGGTTCGAAGGTCCCTATCTCCTCATTCTTCTGATGATGAGCTCGCCCCGCGATTGGGCGCTGCCGTTGCCCGGACGTGGTGACTCGCCTCTTCATCTCGTACCGATCGACTTCGTCGTGCGTGCTTCCCGAGCGATCGGGCTCGACCCCGCCGCGAAGGGAAAGACGTTCCACCTCGTCGATCCGCATCCACTGACGGCAAAGCGCATCTTCGAGCTCGTCGCTGACGCCGCGGGCAAGCGTTCGCCGCGCGGCTTCATCCCCGCCAATCTGACGAAAGCGATTTTGCGCACGCCCGGTCTCGATCGCTTCGCCAAGAGCCCGCGCGCCTTCATCGACGCGCTCGGCGCCAACGTCTGGTACGACTCGAAGAACACGGAGGCGCTCCTTACGCCGAAGGGAATCACTTGCCCTCCGTTCCCGAGCTACGTCGACAAGTTGGTCGAATACATCGACCACCGTCTGCGGAGCCGAAGAAGCACCAAAGACGACGCGTTCGACGCCCTGGACGGTGTCACGTGAGCGCCGGGGCTCCGCCGCAGGGAGTGCCCGAGGAGATGAAGTCCATCTTCGTCTCCGTGCGATCCGCCGACGTCGTGATCGTGAAGGGACTCATCGAAGCGCACGAAGGTGTCGGTCAGGTATACGCAGAGCGGGGCGGTGAGCTCGAGCTCTCGGCGCCTGCTTCGCAATTCGCGGAGCTCTGCGCGATCGTCGACTCACTCGATCGCGAATTCGGAATCCTTCTTCGTCCGGCCCGCACGAGCAAGGACGGTAGCTAGGTCTCCCGGCAACTCCGATCGGAACGTTCCATCACCAATCTTCCATTCGAAGAAATGAAGGAAAGGGCGATCGAGAGTGAAGCTCTCGAGGAAGTAGCGATTCGTAGGCGCATGACCGCGCGGATCGCCGATCACCGCACAGCGCGCATTTCGGAAATCTGCGAGGCGCACGGCGCGCGTACTCGTGAATGTCACGAGCGAGTGATGAAGAAGAGGCTCGACGGAAACGACGTCGAGGTCCAAGCGCGCGAGCAGTTTTGGCCGTACACGACCGACGAGGAGGGCGACCGCCGAGAAACGTGGGCGCTCCTCCAGAGTTGCATCGTTGCCCTTCAACGCGAGACCGCTCGTCCCCAGCGTGACGAAGCCGAACCCCGGCTCGGCCTTCTGCGCGGGGGAGATCTCGGCGAGCAGTAACGTCGATGTAGCCGACCGAAAGGGCGCGGGTTCGTTTCCCGCGAAATGCAAGAACGCGAGTGTCTCGACCTCGCGCGTTTGCGGCATCATGTCGAATGCTTCCAAGGAATCGATGATGTACCCACGCACGCGGAGATCATCGAGATCGCGCGCGAGCGTGTCTGGATCACAAGAGACGTAGGCGAGGTGAGGCACTCGCGACGCGCCCAGCGCCTCGCGCAAGCTCCGCGCGATGCCGCGTCGCGGAGGGTTGACGATGACGACGTCCACACCTTCGAACGTTTCGAGCTCGTCGGCGTTCGCGGCGCGTGCGCTGAGGGGGACACCGTTCTTTCTGGCCATGCGCTCGGCGCGTTCCGCCGACGGCGCAAAGCTCTCGATCAGGGTGACCGCGTGACCGTCCTGCGCGACCGCTAGCCCGATGGATCCCGCACCGCCGTAGAGATCGTTCACCACGAGACTGCGACCTTCGGAGATGCGTGCGAGGTGTGCACGAATGCGCGAATGAATCGCGGAGCTCGTCGCGCGATTCGTTTGCACGAAGGCGCCGAACGTCGCGAGATGGGTCGACTCGCCGACACGATCGGGAAGCTCTGCGATTCCTGCGACGAGCTCGGGAGATCTTCCGAGAAGCTGCGGAGACTTTCCGTCGTGGCGAGACAGTGCGACTCCAACGACGAGCGCATCGAGAAAGGAGCTCATTTGCTCGCGCAGGATCGCGTCGTTCGACTGCACTTTCGTTTCGTCGAGTACGAACGTCAGAAGCTGTTTGACCTCGCCGTGCTCGTTCTCCGTCTCGCGGAGATCGATCGCGCGAAGTGCGTGTGTCAGCTCGACGCAATCTTTTGCGCGATCGCGCACGCCTTCCAAGGTCGCCCGCGTCGCTGGCGTCGCAACGACGCAGTGAGGAATATCGACGACGTCGTGCGCTCTGCCGTAGAGGCCGATGAGCCCATCGCGAGCTGCGAACTTCACGCGCGTTCGATATTCTTCTTCGAGCGCACTCGGAGAGATCGGCGTCTCGATTCCACGGAGCGCGGGATATCGCGCAATCGCCGCATCGAGGCGTGCACGCTTCTCCTCGAGCTGCGCTGCATAGTCGAGATGAATGAGCGGACAGCCCATGCACTTTTTCGCGTGTGGGCACTCGATACGCACGACGCGTGGAAGTAGCATCCTTTCGCCATGTCCGAAAGCGCGCCCAGAAAGACACACCGGATCTTGATGGTGAGCGCGGAGCTCGAAGGGTTTGCACGCACGGGAGGTCTCGGCGACGCCGTTTCAGGTCTCGCGCGGGCGCTGGCGGCGAGCGGGCATGAAGTGCTCGTCGTGACACCGCGGTACGGAATCAGTCGCATTCCGAAGGATGCGGTTCATCGCGAGGCGTCGTTTCCCGTGAGGCTCGGAGGCCGCTCGGATGAGGCCTATTCGGCGACCGTGCACGAGGTCGTTCGGGGCCGGCTAACGATTGCGCTTCTCGAGATCCCCTCTCTTTTCGACCGTGAGGGGATCTACGGCGACGCCAACGGTCTCTTCGGCGACAACGAAGTGCGTTTCGCGGCGATGTCCTCGGCCGCGCTCGCTCTCGCGCGTGCTCGTTGGGGCGA
>JAHFDV010000021.1:0-416 GCA_023248815.1 Myxococcales bacterium | reverse complement strand
TTCGTTCTTCATGCGCACGACTGGCACGCGAGCTTCGCCGTGGTCTACGCGAAGATGGCCGCCGCCCACATTCCCTGCGTCTTCACCGTGCACAACCTTGCGCATCAGGGCGCCTTCACGCTCGACGCCATCGACGCTCTTGGAATCCCGGTCGCGCTCGCGACCGCGACATGTCTCGAACACTTCGGCGTCGCGAACTTCATGAAGGGAGCGCTCGCTCTTGCCGATCACGTCACGACGGTCAGCCCGACTTACGCCCGCGAGATCCTCACGCCGGCGTTCGGGTGCGGGCTCGACGGATTTCTTCGTGCACGACGCGACAAGCTTTCGGGCCTTTTGAACGGGATCGACGATCTCAGCTACGACCCGAAGACGGACCCGGCGCTCATCCTCACGGCGCTTCTCTGTTCTTCCAC
>JAHFDV010000194.1:7033-9898 GCA_023248815.1 Myxococcales bacterium | reverse complement strand
TTCGCGCTGGTGGCGCGTTGCGGTGTAGCCGTCCTTCTCTGCACCGAACTCGAGCTCTTGGAGCTCCGAGTAAGCGCTCATGCCGCGCTCCTTGTATTTGCGCGCGAGATCGTAAGTGCCGTGGTTGAGGAGGTGGAAGCCCGCGAGCGTCACGAACTGGAACTTGTAGCCCATCGCGCCGAGCTCGCGCTGGAACTTGGCGATTGTCGCGTCGTCGAGGTTCTTCTTCCAGTTGAAGGAAGGGGAGCAGTTGTAGGCCAGCATCTTGTTCGGAAACTGCGAGCGGATGCCTTCCGCGAACTTCTTCGCTTGCGCGAGATCAGGCGTCGACGTTTCGCACCAGACGAGATCCGCATAGGGCGCATACGCGAGGCCACGAGCGATCGCCGTGTCGACACCGTCACGAATCTTGAAGAAGCCTTCCTTCGTGCGCTCGTTCGACGAAATGAAAGGGCGATCGCGCTCGTCGATGTCGCTCGTGATGAGCTTGGCGCTGTCCGCGTCGGTGCGGGCGACGACGAGCGTGGGCACGTCCATCACGTCCGCGGCGAGACGCGCTGCGGTGAGCGTACGGATGAATTGCGAGGTCGGAACGAGAACCTTGCCGCCCATGTGACCGCACTTCTTCTCGGACGCAAGTTGGTCTTCGAAGTGCACGCCAGCCGCGCCCGCTTCGATCATCGACTTCATCAATTCGTACGCGTTGAGTGGGCCACCAAATCCGGCCTCTGCGTCCGCCATGATCGGCGCGAGCCAATTGCGTTGCACTTTGCCTTCGGCGTGCTCGATCTGATCTGCGCGAAGAAGCGCCTGGTTGATGCGCTTGACGACGTTGGGAACGCTGTTGACGGGGTAGAGGCTCTGGTCTGGATACATCTCGCCCGCGGTGTTCGCGTCGGCGGCGACTTGCCAGCCAGAGAGATAGATCGCTTGGAGACCCGCACGAACTTGCTGCACGGCCATGTTGCCCGTGAGCGCGCCGAGAGCTGCGACGTAATTCTCGGAATGCAGGAGCTCCCAAAGGCGCTTGGCGCCGAGCTTCGCGATGGTGTGCTCGATCTGGAAGGAGCCGCGAAGGCGAAGCACGTCGGCCTTCGAGTAGGTGCGCGTGATGCCTTCGAAGCGCTTCTCGTGAAGCGCCGCGCTCGTCGCGTTCGCGCCATTGCTCGAGCCGTTCGTGTGTCCGTTACCGTTCGTCGTTTGCGTGATGCTCATTGAAATTCTCCGTTGGTCGTTCGCAGGCAAGTCTTTTTTGTCGTCGTCTCAGGGAAGTTCTTCGTAGGCGGGGAGGGTGAGAAAGTCGGCGAAGGTGGACGCCGTCGAAAGGTTCGAGAAAATGCGCGCAGCATCGGTAAAACGGCCGCTTTCGAAGTTCGGAACCTCTTTCTTCAGGCCCTCGATCTCCTCCGCAAGCGTCTTCTCGAATCGCGCGCGATCGACGACGGCACCGTCGTCGGTCTTCGCCGAGTGTCGAATCCACTGCCAGATCTGCGCGCGTGAGATCTCCGCCGTCGCCGCATCCTCCATGAGGTTGTAGATCGGGACGCACCCGAGCCCGCGAATCCAGGCTTCGACGTATTGAAGACCGACGCGAATGTTGTGACGAAGGGCTTCGTCCGTCTTCGGCCCTTCGGGGACGGCGAGGAGGTCCGCCTCCGTCACTTCGACGTCTTCACGCAGAACGTCGAGCTGGTTCGGACCCGACATATGCGCATCGAACACTTCCTTTGCGAGCGCTACGAGACCGGGATGTGCGACCCACGTGCCGTCGTGGCCGTTCTTCACTTCGCGTTCCTTGTCGGCGCGAACTTTTGCGAAGGCCTGGGCGTTCTTCTCTTCGTCGTTCTTGATCGGAATCTGCGCCGCCATTCCGCCCATCGCATGCGCGCCGCGACGGTGACACGTCTTGATGAGAAGCTTCGAATAAGCGCTCAAAAAGCCCGTGGCCATCGTCACCTGCGCGCGATCCGGCAAGACAGCCTTAGCATCCGTGCGCCGCTTCTTGATGAAGCTGAAGATGTAGTCCCAGCGACCGCAGTTGAGGCCAGCCGAGTGATCGCGGAGCTCGCAGAGGATCTCGTCCATCTCGAACGCCGCAGGCAAGGTCTCGATGAGCACCGTCGCCTTGATGCTGTTCTTGGGAAGACCGAGCTCGGTCTCGGCGAAGACGAAGATGTCGTTCCAAAGACGCGCTTCGAGGTGGCTCTCGAGCTTCGGTAGATAAAAGAAGGGACCTGCGCCACGCGCCAGCTGCTCTTTGGCGTTGTGGAAGGCGAACACGCCGAAGTCGAAGAAGGGGCCAGGAATGGCTCGGCCATCGACGAGCACGTGCTTCTCGGAAAGATGCAAACCGCGCGGCCGCACGAAGAGCGTCGCCGTTTTCTCCGCGAGCGTATATTTTTTGCCCGTCTCTTTTTGCGTGAGCTCGATCGTGCGTCGAACTGCGTCGCGCAAGTTCACTTGGCCTTCGAGCAAGTTCTCCCAAGTCGGCGACGTGGAATCCTCGAAGTCCGCCATGTAGACGTTGGTTCCGGCATTGAGCGCGTTGATCACCATCTTGCGATCGACGGGCCCTGTGATCTCGACGCGACGGTCCGCCAGGACCTCGGGGACGGGAGCGATCTTCCAATCGCCACTTCGGACATCGGCGGTCTCCGGCAAGAACGTCGGGAGGAGGCCTGCGTCAAATTCCTTCTGGCGCACGACGCGGCGCGCCAAGAGCTCCTCGAGCCGCGGTCGAAAAGTGCGGGTCATCGCGACGAGGAACGCCCGCAGGGGTTCGGTCAACAGCGCGTGTTCGGGGGACGTCCAATTGAGTGCCATCGACTTAGAGTTTGCAAACATGCTGTCAATAATTCAAGATTC
>JAHFDV010000194.1:0-7023 GCA_023248815.1 Myxococcales bacterium | reverse complement strand
CAGTTGTCAACGTTTGTCCGTAAAGGTGTAAATCTTGTCAAATTCTCCGGTCCTTGGCAGTAAAATCAGAGCGATTCGGAGATCCAGGCAGACAGGCCAAGCGGAGCTCGCCAAGCAGCTCGATATCTCGCCGAGCTACCTGAACCTCATCGAGTCGGGGAAGCGCCCCGTTCCTGGTGAGCTTCTGTTGCGTGTCGCGCGCGCTCTCGAGGTGCAGCTCGACGCGTTCGCGCACGACGATGAAGGACGCCTTCTCAGCGATCTTACCGAAGCGTTTTCGGATCCTCTTTTCGCCGATGCGAAGCTGACGATGCCCGAGCTGCGCGAGTTTTCGACGTCGAGCCCGAGCGCGGCGCGTTCGGTCCTTTCGCTCTATCGCGCGTATCAAGAGGCAAAGGAGCGCTCGGAGGGACTCGCTTCACGACTCGAAGGAACCGAAGTGACGGCGCAGCCGACGCTGCCATCGGAAGAGGTGAGCGATTTTCTGCAGTCGAAGCAGAACCACTTCCCGGAGCTCGAGCTCGAAGCCGAAGACCTATGTCGTCGTGCGCGTCTCGACGTCGACGATCTCTACACGGGCCTCGTCCGCACACTCGAAAAGGAGCATGGCGTGCACGTCCGCATCGCACGCGGTGAATCGGAGCGCGGAACGTTGCGTCGCTACAGTCCAGACAAGAAAGAGCTCACGCTCTCCGAGCTTCTTCCCACACGCAGCCGCACGTTCCAGCTCGCGCATCAGCTCGGCTTGCTCGGCGCTGATCGGACGATGGAGCGACTGCTCGAGACCGGACACTTCCTCAGCGAACCTTCGCGAGCGCTCTCCCGCGTCTCGCTCGCCAACTATTTTGCGGGCGCCGTGCTCCTTCCATACGACGCCATTTTGCGCGCGGCGCGTGAAGAGCGTTACGACATCGACGTGCTCGGGAGGCGCTTTCGCGTGGGCTTCGAGCAAGTAGCCCACCGTTTGACGACGCTTCGAAGGCAAGGGCACGAGGGCGTTCCGTTCCACATGATCCGCATCGACGTCGCGGGGAACATCTCGAAGCGCTTCAGCGCCTCGGGGATTCGTTTCGCGCGCTACTCGGGAGTGTGCGCGCGCTGGAACATCTTCCAAGCGTTTCTCACACCAGGAATGATCCGCATTCAACTCTCGCGCATGCCGGATGGCTTCGCCTACTTCTGCCTCGCACGCACGATTCAGAAAGACAGCGGCGGCTATCATGCGCAGCGTCCCGTGCAGGCGCTCGGGCTCGGTTGCCGAGTGGAATACGCGAAGGAGCTCGTTTATTCGGACGGAATCGACCTCACGAATCTTGAGTCGGCAACGCCGGTCGGAGTTACATGCCGAATGTGCGACCGCGCAGACTGCGAACAGCGCGTGCTCCCTTCGCTTCACCAGCCGCTCGAGATCGACACGAACGTTCGTGGGCTCTCGCTCTACAACGCGGGAAAACAGCAGCCGTTGTTTCACGATCGTCCGCTCGAAAAGGGCCGCCCTTCGCGTGGCGAGTGAGGGTAGGGTGCAATCGTGAATCCGACGCAACATCGCCGCTACCTCGACTACATCGATCGCTTCGAATACTTCGGGCGCGCGAAGACGAAGATGTCGCAGGAGACCTTCGTCAAGCTCGATAGCGAGTACCTCGAGCTCCTCAACAGGAAGCGTGAGGACGAAGAAGAAGTGCGCTTCGCAGAAATCGCGAACGAGCTGCTCCGGGACTGAAATTAGGGGGGCGGTGCTTGTGCGGCGCGCGCTCGGATGTAAGGCGAGGTCGCCGACGATGCGACGGCAACACGGCCAAAACGCTTCTCTGCTGGACTCGCGGAGCGCGATCTCTCAGCATCGATGAATAACATGCGAGCTTACGGACTTTACGTCCTGACGTTGGTCGCCTCGGGCGTATTCGTTCATTGTGGAGGGGACCCAGGTGGCGAGGTGCCAGCGGCACGTGACGCGTCGACGGACGGAGGCACCGACGCGCCGCGCGTCGATTCGAGTGACGTCGACGCGGACGAGGGCGACGCAAACGATGCCGCAGCGGACGACAGCTCCGTTGATGCGGAGGTCCACGATGCGAGCGGCCCCGATGCGATTGCCGATGCTGGGGTCGACTCTGGGCCACCGCCTCGCGTCGTCGGAGGTTCGATCTCGGGCTTGCTGGGAACGTTGGTGCTCCAGAACAATGGCGGAGACGATCTCACGCGCGCCGCCGATGGACCGTTTGCGTTCTCGACTCCCGTCGCAAGTGGCGCCGACTACGAAGTGAAGGTTCTCACGCAACCCGCGAGCCCACCGCAGACCTGCGTCGTGAAAAACGGCTCCGGGAAAGTCGCGGCGAGCGACGTCACCTCCGTTGCCGTTACGTGCACGACGAACGCGTACAAGATCAAAGGCACGCTCTCTGGGCTCGGCGCTTCCGAGTCCATCGTCTTGCAGGACAACGCGGGCGACGACCTCACGCTCACGAAAAACGGCACCTTCTCCTTCGCTACGGCCGTCGAGTACGGAAAGAATTACGAGGTGACGGTGCTCGCGAGTCCGACTGCGCCCATCCATCGCACGTGCGAAGTCGCGAAAGGCAAGGGGACGGTCGGCGCGAATGACATCTCCGACGTGAGCGTCGTTTGCTCGCCGACTCCATACAAAGTGAGCGTCGCAACCACGGGCCTCACGGGCTCGGGGCTCGTCTTCCAAAACAACTCCGGCGACGATCTCACGATCCTCACGAGCGGAACCTCGACCTTCAGCAAGTCGATCGTCAGCGGCAATGGGTACTCGGTGACCGTCGCAACGCAGCCCCTGGGACCGGCGCAGCATTGCACGGTCACGTCTGGAAGCGGCACCGTGACGAATGCGAACGTCACAATCAGCGTGTCGTGCAGTTACCCCAAATGCGAAGACATCCTGACGAGCGCGCCCGTTTGGGGATCGGCCGCGCGCGGTTTGGACCTTCAGCGATTCACGAACGGGACGCTGGACTGGCTCGGCTGCGGAGACGACGTCGGCTGCGCGAACTCGTCGTTCTTCTGCACCAACGAGACGACGGGCATCTTCTTCGGTACATCGAGTCTCGATGCGCTGCGGACGCTCGTCGATCCCGGGAACGCCGCGGGGGCCGCTTTTCCGACGGGCTACGATACGAGCGTGAACGACGGTTGCTGCGGCGCTACGGCTCCTCGCAATGTCTGCAACGCGCCGCTCGCGAACAACGACGGCGTCAGCAGCATCAATGCGGGCGACGCGCTCTGCAAAGCGCTCGGCTATGCGAGCGGTAGTGTCGTCGTCGAACAAGCCAACAACGATTGCCCTCACGTCTACACGACGAAATTAGATGGATCGAACTGGTCTTCGTTCTGGGTTCAAGACACGAAGTACGGCGCGCAGTATCGCTGTCTCAAATAACGGATCAGCCCAAGCCGCCGGCCGCGCGATCGATCACCCACGTAATGCCGCCACGAGCATTGCGCAGAATGCGTGCAGGCGTTGCCGAGAGATCGCCCGTGACTTCCCACACCCGCTCGATCGCGCCCTGCTTCTTCGCGCCCGTCGCGAGCACGATGATGTTGTCGGCGTTCTCGAGCACCGTCCGCGCTAGGCTCAATCGAGCTTCGCGTGCCGCCTTTGCCGGTACCGCGAGAACGAGGCGCGCTTCGTCGTGAACGGTGGGCTCGTTGGGAAAGAGTGATGCCGTGTGGCCATCGTCGCCAATCCCGAGCACGACGACATCGAAGATGGGAACGTTGCCGGGACCGGTGCGGACCTTCTTGCGAATCGTCGCTTCGGCCTCTTTTGCAGCTTCTTCGAGGTTGGGCTTCCACGCTTCGAGAGGGAAGACGCTCGTGACCTTCGTCGGCTCGAGGAGCTCTTCGCGGATCATCCCGTAGTTGCTTCGCTTGTCGTCTTTGGGAACCGCTCGCTCGTCGACGATGTGAATGTCGACGCGGCTCCACGCGAGGACTTCGCTGGAGAGTGCGCGATAAACGGGGCGCGGTGTCTCGCCCCCGGAAAGTGCGATCGCGATGCGATCATTTTTCATCAGCGCATCGCGCATCGCTTTTCCGATGCGTTGTACGGCGCTCTCGACGAAGGACTCCTGATCTGGAGTTGCGATGAGAAGGCCCGGGACGACTTTGGTGATGATCAAACGAGTCTCCCAGGTGGTGTTGGTGTGAAAGAAAGAGACGCGTCGCAAGCACGCTTCAAGCGCGCGGCGGCAGCGACTCCGGACGATTCTTCAGCATGCGGAGATACATCTTTGCTTGGACGTTTTCGGGCTCGAGCTCGAGCACCTTGTGCCAAGCCGCTTCTGCAAGCTGAGTTGCGCCCAACGAAAGGAGAGTCACGCCCAGCTGAAGATGCGCGGGAACGTACGAGCCGCGCGAAGCGATCGCTGCTTCGTACTCGCGACGTGCGCCGGCGAGATCCCCGGACTCACGAAGTAGCGCTCCGAGTCGCGAGCGGAGATCGGCGAACTGCGGGCAGAGGAGCGTCGCGCGGCGAAGCTCTTCGATGGCTTCGTAACGAAGTCCGACATCGTTGTACGCTTGAGAAAGGTCCGCGTGCATGTTCGCGATTTTTCCGCGCACGAACGGATCGAGACCTTCGGCGCTCGTACCATCGGGCCTTGCCCTGATACGCGTGTAGAGTTCACGCGCTTTGTCGTACTTGCCGTGGTCGTTGTAGGTGACGGCGAGATTGAGGGCGGCTTCCGTGTAGTTCGGGTTGATCGCGAGAGCGCGCTCGAAGTGGTGCTCTGCGGCGATGAAATTGCCGCGGGCATGCGAAATGAGGCCGAGAATGTCGTGCACGTCGGCGAAGCGATCTTCTTCAGCCAAGACCTGGCGAAACATTTGCTCCGCCTTGTCGAGCTCGCGCTTCGCGTAGTGTTCGCGTCCGAGTACCAGCCACTGTTTGATTCGCTCGTCCATGATCTCGTTTTGCTCTTCCTGCTTGGCCCCCCGCCTGGGCAGCACTTCGCGGTATATGTCAAGTCGCGCGAGATGGGCTAGTACTTCCGGTTTGCAGCGAGGCCCCTAGGAGGCTAAGTCTCGCCCGTGAGCGACGAGGCCAAAAAGCCTGGCGATCCCGGAGGATCGCCGAGCGTCGACGACGCGCCCGCTTCGGAAGCGGAGCACTCGTCGTCGACGGTCGCGGACGAGTCGCGCGTAGAGGCGTCGAGCGAAGACGGAGCGACGCGATCACCGTCGGCTCCTCTCGCGCCGATCGAGCAAGCCTCGCTCGCGCCCGTATCGAAAGAGGGGACCGCTCGCGAAGTTTCGGATGAAGAGCCGAACGAGCTACCCCGTCCATCTCCTTCACCGCCGGACCCCGCCTTGCGTTCGAGTGGTCCTCCGAAAATCGGAGGTCCCGAGCTGCGTCCCATCGGATCGCTTCTCCAAAAGCCGAAACGTCGTCCGTCGCCGCTGGTCGTTCTCCTAGCGGGAGCAGCGCTTGCGGCAGCGATTGGCATTCCATGGAAGATCATCGCGGATCGCGAAGACAGCGAGAGCGAAGAAGAAGAGACGCCCGCGGCGCTCGTCCTCGATTCCGGAGTCGCGCTCGTTCCCGACGCAGGGTTGGACGCAGAAGCGGTCGATGCGGACACGCCCGTCCACGAGCCGCAAGCAGCGCGCCCCAAGAACTGGCGCATTCGTGAGCTCGCGACCGATGGCGCGGTCGAGCTGAAGCAGGGAAAAATGGCGAAGCGTCCCTTCACGCTGGCCCTCGTGCAGTCGGGCGTTGCGCGCCCGGAAGTTCAGAGACTCATCAAGGCGCTTCGTCCCGTGCTCGATGTCGACCACACGACCCCAGAAGACGCGTTCACCGTCGCGATCGACAAGAAGAAGAAGCGCGTCGTCGCGTTCGAATTTGCGCTCGGCCCCACTGAAGTTTGGCAGGCGAGGGAAGAGGACGGAGAGCTCGTCGCAAAGAAGCTCAACCTCACGCTCGATCGTCGCCCGGTGAAGGGGACGCTCGCCGTCGAAACCGACGTAAAGAATGCGCTGGAACGAGCGGGCTTGCGACCAGAGATGCACGCCGAGCTCGAACGCGCGTTCGAAGGGCATGCGCGTCTCGCCGAGATTCATGGCGGCACGCAGATTCGGTTCGTCGGCGAAGAGCTGCTCGTCGATGGCGACTTCTTCGACTACGGCGATCTCAAAGGTGTCGAGGTCGTGCTCCCCAAGCACGCGCGCGGAGAGCGGTTCTACCGGTATCAAGGCCATGCGACGCGCGGCTATTTCGACGCGGGCGGCAGACAGCCGATCGGCGGTGGCTGGCGGACCCCGATTCCGTTTGCGCGCATCTCTTCGCGCTTCAATCCGAATCGTAAGCATCCCGTGCTGAAGGTGGTGATGCCGCACAACGGTGTGGACTTCGCGGCGCCTCCCGGGACGCCCGTTTTTTCGACGGGCCCCGGCGTCGTCAAGTTCGCGGGAGACAGCGGACCATGCGGAAATATGGTGCACGTGCTCCACGAAAACGGGCTCATCAGCGCCTACTGCCACCTTCAGCGTTTCGCGGCTGGGCTCGTCGTCGGCAAGCACGTGGCGGCGCGTGATCTTCTCGGTTACGTGGGACAGACCGGACGTGCGACGGGGCCGCACCTTCACTTCGCGATCAAGAAGGGCGACCGCTTCATCGACCCACTCACGCTGAAAATGGACCGCGTCAAGGTCGTCCCCGAATCCGAGATGGGCGAGTTCGAACACGTGCGCCACGAGGCGGACATCGCGCTCGACGCCCTTCGCGAAGGGGGCGCGATTGGCGGCGCTGGAGTCGATGCGGGCGCAGACGATGACGACGAGATCTTGGACGAGGTACCGTCCACGGCTGCCTCGGGTTCTCCGGGGTAGTCGTCTCGCGCATTTCGCGCGCGGTTTTGGCGGAAAACGCGTTATAGCTTGCGTCCGAGATGGCGAAAATTACGCAAGCCGCGAAGGTGGGAGCTTTTGTGCTCCTCGCTGCGGGGGCGACCATCCTCATCTACCGCACGATCAACAAAGAGGTCGGCGCGGGCTCGG
>JAHFDV010000020.1 GCA_023248815.1 Myxococcales bacterium | reverse complement strand
TCACGCGCGTCCAGGATCATCCAGCGAAGGATCTCGATGCGCTTCTTCCTGGCGCGTGGGCGGCTGCTCGCAACGAGCAGTGAGCCTCGTTCGTCACGACGGCGTTCGTCGGACGGTTACCAATAAAGAGCGCGTACGCGGGTCAAAAAAAGATCCCGAACGCGCTCTTCTCTTTTAAAGAATCTCGCGCATCCCACAAGCGATCGCCTCTTCGCTCCCTCTCCCTCTCCCTCTCCAGCAAAGCGGCGTCGCCGCTAAGCGGATTTGCGGTCAGCGGCGGACACCGCCCGGAGGCGTACGACCGTACGTCGAGGACGGTGGCCGCCGATCACCGCAAATACGCGACGCGGCAACGCTGCTTTGCGCGCCCGGAGGGATTCGAACCCCCGACCCGCGGCTTCGAAGGCCGCTGCTCTATCCAGCTGAGCTACAGGCGCGTGAACCAAGAACCTACAGAAGTAGGCACTTCAGGGCAAGCGCCGTAGCGCGGAGAATTAAGCACGACAGCGCATTTGGCCCACTAAAACCGCCCAGATGCGCTGGACCGCATTCGACGTGTAACGCAGCATGAACTGCGATGCGCGCGCTCCTGCTATGCGGTTTCGTTTTCGCAGGCGTCGCTTCGTACGCTGCGTGCGGCGGAGACTCCGGGAACACGCCGCAAGGTGATGCGGACGCGACCACAGACGGGGCAAGCATCGACGACTCATCGAATGTATCAGACGGAGCGCTTCCGCCCGAGGACGGCGAATCGGCGTTCGACGGCGCGATCACCGATGGCGGCATCGGCGACGCAAAAATGAGTGACGCCAAAGCAGCCGACGCGGATGCGGGAATCGATACCTCCCTTTGCCCGTTCGATCCCAAGACTAAGGCCGCGGTCTGTCCGCCTTACACGAAGCCGGCGGTGTTCTTCATTCCTCATCAGGACGACGAAACCATCGGAATGGCGGCGGCGATCGCCGAGCACGTGAAGGCGGGACGCCAGGTCTTTCTCGAGCTGATGACGGACGGGCAGAGCTCCAAGACGCGGCTTCAGTTGGACGATGGAAAAACCGACGCGCTTCATGCTGGCGCTCACGTCTACGCGCTCACGACGAAGCAGTTTTCCGATGCCCGCGTTCTCGAGTTCACGGATGCCGCGATGCGTCTCGGCGTGACGGGAATTCGTCTGAACGGCATCAAAGACGGAACGCTCGCCGCCGCCGACGTGAAAACCCGAATCGACTGGTGGCGCGTAAAATCCGACAAGACGCTATCTTTGAAAGGCACGGCGTCGGGCGATGCATCTTACACGCATCACGATTCGCCCCCCGGCCATCCCGATCACAACGCCATCTGGGACGCGCTCGTCGCTTCGAAGTACGACGATGTTCGCGGCTATCTCGTGTACGTCAACGCTAGCGGGGCAGCCGCCGCGACCCCCAATCAAACGATCGATCTTGGAACGGCGGAATGTGCTGCGAAGACCTCCGTCGCGACCGCCTACAAACTCTGGCAGCCTGCCTCGAGCCGGTACGCCATCGGTTATCACAGCGTCGGTGACCTCTTCGCCAACGCGACGACGAAGTGCAAAGAGTACGTCGTGCTACCGCCACCCTAATTTGGAGTCGACACGCCGCAATCAAGAGGGCGGCGCCTCTTGGCTCTTTGCCCCCTCCGCGAAGATGACGCGTGCATCGAGCGAATAGACATCCCCTACGCGCACGAGGAGACCGCCGAGCAAGTTCTTGCGCAGGTATGAGATGGCCACGTGCACACGATTGTGCGCGGCTTTTGGTGTGGCCGATTCTCCCGGCCAACCAAAGCGAAAGAGCTGTTCGATCGAGAAGTTCGGCAACGATCGACGCGCGAAGGCTTCGAGCAGTCGGAACGGCGCGGCTCCGATGTTTTCGAGCGCGATGCGACCTAGGACCGCCGAGGAGCCGCGATCGGACGTTCTCAGTTCGAGAATGACGTTCGTGGTGTTCGTGGACGGAACCTCGAAGCGGAGATCTTCCAACTTGGCCGTCGCGCCGCGAATGAAGGCGCGCACATCGGCGTTCTTCGAGTGCCAGCTCACGCCGAGATCGTCGGGAGCGTAGAGCAATCGAAGCGTCTCTCGCACGGCCGTCGCATCGGCGGATTTTCTCGACGCCTCGTACGCTTTCAGCTCGTAGTAGAGCAGGATCGCACGAGCGCAAATCCATGCTGAATCGCGGGTTTTTATCGTGTAAATGTCGCGGGCGAGCGCCGAGCCTTCCTCGAATCGACCAGTGTGGCCGAGATAAACGATTTCCATCGCCGAGGATTCCAAGATGGCAGCGTCCGAGTAGATCTTCGCGGCGCGCTCGAGCGAGACGTGCATCTGCTCGAAGTCGTTCATCGCCAACAAGATGGCGGCCTTGGATTTCAGAATGTGCGCCGCCAAGGGACGAGCGTCCGACCGAAGCGCGATCTCGTACGCAGCCTCGTACGTGTCGACGGCCTCCGCCCACTTCTGCCTGTTGGCGAGCACCGCCGCCAAAGAAGAACGAAGCCGCGCTCCCGCATCGGAGTTGGTGGCGACGCGTTCGATACCTTCGCGCAAAATCGCTTCTGCAGCATCGAGCACGTCGGCGTCGGCGAGGAGGTAGCCGTAGACGGCGGGAATGCGCGAAAGCGGCCAATAGAGATCGTGCTCTTTCGCGATCGCATAGCCTTGTTCGGTGAACGAACGCGACTCCGTCTGGTATGCGAGGAATCGGCACAAGTAGCCGAGGAGGTACGCCGCCTCGCACTCGAGCGAAGGGATGCCGAGCTCGCGGGCGAGGTCGAACGCTTCGCGCGCATATTCGTAGGCGTCTTCGAGCGCGCTCACGGAAAGGGCGCTCGCGAGAGCCAAGAGAGAGACGCAACGTGAAGAGGCGTCGTCGCCCGAACGCGCGCGTGCGTCGTATGCAGAGGTCAACGCGAGCGTGTAGTCACCGAGCACGCGCTCTACGTTGGAGCGGGCCGTGAGCCACAAAACCTGATCGCTCGGGTCGAGCTGTTTGAACACGCGTGCTGCGGCTTCCCCTCGAACGAGGCGCACATAAGAAGACGCCGTGCCGCCCGAAACTGCGAGACGTGCGAGCGCATCGAGCGCGAGCAGGGTCTGTCGCGGAGTGACGCGCGCTCCGGGGGGAGGCTCGACGATCTGAGTGAGCTCGGGCCGTAGCGCTTCCAAGACGAGACCCGACTGCGCGTTCGTCGTGCCGAAGAAGCGTGCGACCTGACGCTGCGCGAGGTCGAGCGTCGACTGCGCGTACGGTTCGAAAGCGCGCGCCACCCCCATCTCTTCGAGCTTTTGTCGGGCAAACTCGCGCACCGGAACGAGAAGACGACGAGCGCCTTCTCTCGCGTTGTCCGTGACCAAGAATCCCTGCGAAGCGAGTCGCGTAAAAACGGCCTCGGCGTCGTCGGCCATTCCTGCGAGGAAGAGCGAAGACTGAGCGCGGTCGAACGACCCGACGAAGATCGAAAGCGCGGCGAGCACTTCCTGATCCTCTTTCGTCAGCATGTCCCAGGACCACTCGATGGATTCGTTCAGCGTGCGCTGGCGAAGTGGTCGCCCGGCGACATCGTTGCGGATCGTGAGCAAACTTTGGTCGAAGCGATCTGCCGTCCATTCGACGCCGAACGTCGCGATCTTGCGCCCCGCAAACTCCAGCGCGAGCGGGATTCCGTCGGCTGCGCGCGCGATGCGATGATAGAAAGCGAGCATTGCCCCGGTTTCGTCCACCGAATGCACCTCGGCGCTGCCGCGTCGCAAGAGTCGGATCGCCGGAGACTCCCAATCGTCGTCGACGGGGAGCGGTCCAACCTGCAAGATGATCTCGCCTGGAATGGTCGTCGCGACACGTGACGTCAAGAGGATGCGCGCCGTGATCGTCCTGAGCGCAGAGAGCCGAGGGAGCTCTTCGCCCAACTGCTCGACGTTGTCGACGATGAGGAGATCGATGGCGCGATCACCGATCGCCGCTCGCAAGCTTTCGACGGACGGCCTCTGCAAGGTGTCGAGGCCCGCTTGCTTCGCAATCGCAAGACATACATCTTCGAAAGAAGCGGCACTGACGGCATCGACGAAGAGGTTGCGCACTTGCCTACGCGCGAAATCGCGTGCGAGCGATGTCTTGCCCATGCCGCCGTGGCCGACGATGACCATCGGCCCCGTGGGATCTGCGAACCACTTTTCTAACGTCGCCGTTTCGGCTTCGCGGCCGACGAGGATGCTGCCGCCTCGAACTAGTGCCATACCGCGCAGTCTAGCGCTTACTGCGTCTCAAGCCGCGCTGGATCCGACGTCTTCACGCGACGCAACCTCGCTCCCGTCCGCACGACCGAGCAGTCGGCGAATGCGTTCGGCGCGCGCAACACGCGTCTCTTGATCCTTCTTTTTCGCGCGGGCCTTCGAAGCCACGCTCTTCTTCGAGACGTCGATCACTGCGGGGACGAGCCCGAGGCAGACTGCGAGGCAATCGGCGATCCCTTTGGCGAGAGCATCTTCATTGCGAACGCCGCGCTCGATGCGCGCGAAGAGCGCGTCGACATGGCGGTACTCGGCTTCTTTTCGGAGGGCGGGTTTCATGGTTTCCCTACGTTTGCAAAAGCCGTGCGCACTACCTGCTGCTGCAAAAGGGCCCAAAATCTCATTCAAAACGTGGGCGGTGCTCCGCGCTTCACCGTGTCGACTTTGCGATCCTGGGCAGATTGCGACATCGCCGGCGCGGGGACCACGGAACCGAAGTCGAATGCGGTAAGCTCTTTTCTTCCATGAGCCTGCGCATTCTCCCTTTGGGTGGCCTCGGCGAAGTCGGCAAGAACTGTCTCGCGCTCGAGGCTCATGGCTCCGTGCTCGTCGTCGATTGCGGCGTCTCGTTCGATCGCGAAAAGCTCGGCGCCGATGTCATTCATCCGGACTTCCGCGCCCTCGAACGGCTTGCGGGCAACGTCATCGGTCTTGCGATCACGCACGGCCACGAAGATCACATCGGCGCGATCCCGCACTTTCTCAAGCACTACGACGTTCCGATTTACCTTCCCAAGCACGCGCTCGAGCTGTTGCGAGAGCGTGAGGAAGAGCACGAGATCCTCCAAGAGGCGCGCTTCACCCTCATGGAGACGCGCACGCGAACGCAGATCGGTCCTTTCGAAATCGAGCCCATCCGCGTGACGCATTCGACCGTCGATTGCACGTCGCTCGCCATCCGCGTGGACGGGATGGTCGTCCTGCACACGGGCGATTTCAAAATCGATCACGAGCCCACCGACGAACAACACTTCGACGAGGCACGTTTTCGCGAGATCGGTGACGAGGGGATTTCGCTTCTTTTTTCGGACTCGACGAATGTCGATGTCGATGGTCCCACGCCGAGCGAACGGTCGACGAAGGCGTCGCTTCTCGAAGCCGTCGGCAGCGCACCGCGGGCGGTCATCATCGGACTCTTCGCTTCGAACGTGCATCGCTTGCGCATCGCCTTCGAGGTCGCGATGGAGACCGATCGCAAAGTGGTCCTTCTCGGTCGCGGCATGCGGACGCATGCGAGCGTTGCGCGAAGAACGGGGCATCTTCCATGGCCCGATTCCCTGATTCTTCCGGAGTCGCGCGTACGCGAGGCCGATCCGAAAAAGCTCTTGTTCCTTGCGACGGGCTCACAGGGTGAAGTGCGCGCGGCACTGGGATCACTCGCACGCGACGAGCATCCCGTCACGAAGCTCGAAGCGGGCGATCGCGTCGTTTTTTCGAGTCGTGTCATTCCCGGAAACGAGCTCGAGGTCGTGGCGCTCACCGACTCCCTTTTGCGAAAAGGCATCGAAGTGCTCGGCCGCCACTACGATCGCCGACTCCACGTGAGCGGGCATGCGCAGCGCGAAGATCAAAAGACGATGTTGATGCTCACGCGCCCCCGCGTCTTCGTCCCCGTTCACGGCACGCTCCACCATCTGAAAAAGCACGCCGCTCTCGCCAAAGAGATCGGCTTCGAGCAGAGCTACGTGCTCGAAAATGGCGATCTCGCGGAGCTCGCGAAGATCGAATCGTCGAATGCGGACGAGTCGGAACGCTTCGCCCTCACCATCCTGGATCGCAAGCCAGTGCCGCTCGGTTATGCGAGCGGCTCACGCCGCGTCGACGAGGCACCGCGACGCACTCGGCGGAAGCTTGCCGAGAACGGCGTCTTCTTCGGCACCCTCGATGCGCAAGGGCGCCTTCGACACTTGGCGCAAAGCGGCGTGTTCGATGAAGCGCGCGAGCCACGCGTGATGGGCGATCTCGCGACGCACGTGTCGAATGCGCTCGGCGCGCTTCGCATCGACGACGAGAATCCGCGCATACGCCAAGAGGCGCTCCTCGAGGCCGGCCGACGCGCCGTGCGCAACTTCGCCAAGAAGCGTTGGGGAACGCGCCCCGAGGTCGAGTTGGCGGTCGTCGAGGCGTCCTCGGCCCATGAGCTGAACGGATGAAAGGGCTCGCTTGAACTGCGATAGCCCGCATTTGCCATAAACCCTCCGGACAGGCGCACACGGCCTTGACCATTTCGCCCAAAAAACGTGATACTCCCCGCACTTGTCGGAGGATGGCCCCGAGGCCGACTCCCCATCTGGAGGCTCTACGTGATCATCTGTTCGAAGTGCGCCAAAGAGAATCAAGATCACTACAAATTCTGCCTCGGCTGCGGCGCTGAGCTTCCGCGTGATGGAGCCCCTAGCCGCGAACGCGCTCCGGCGCCTGCGCCTGCGCCCGTTGCGCCCGTTGCTGCAGCGCCCGTTCCCGCTCCGGCACCCGCGCCTGCACCTCCTGCTCCTTCCGCGGCAGCCGCTCCTCCCGCAGGTCGCGGATCGGCGGCACAAGCTGCCATCGGCGCAGGCGTCGCGTGTCCCCAGTGCGGTCACATCAACGGCCCCGGTAACGTCTTCTGCGGCTCGTGCGGCTTCCGCCTCGGCCCATCTGCGCCTTCGGCTCCTGCCCCCGCAATGCCCGCCGAGCCCGTCGTGCAAACGTCGGGTGGCCCGAACGTCACGTTGACGGCACTTCGCCCCGACGGATCGATTGCTGGAACCTACACGTTTCCGTCGATCCCGCTCACGATCGGTCGCGAGACCGGCGGTGTCTTCGCAGGTGACAGCTACCTCTCGCCGCGTCACGCGTCCTTCCGCTCGACGAACGGAAAGCTCTTCGTGAAAGACGAAGCATCGCTCAACGGCGTCTATCGCAAGCTCGTTCGCGACGTTCCCGTCGAGCTTCGCCCGAGTGACATCTTCCGCATCGGCCAGGAGATCATTCGCTTCGAATCGCTCTCGCCCGAGCCCGCATCACCGGACGGCGTCGAGCGCATCGGATCACCCGCCAAGGGCTACGTCGGACGCATTGCGCTCCTCATCGGTCGCGAAACGACGGGCAACGCATTCCCCGTTCCCGACAGCGGCCTCCAGCTCGGCCGCGAGCGCGGCGACGTCCTCTTTCCCGAAGACGGCTACGTGTCGGGTCTCCACTGCCACATCGGTCACACGAACGGCCACACGTCGCTCACGGATCTCGGAAGCTCGAACGGCTCGTTCTATCGCCTGCGCGAAGAGACCGAGATCGTCGGCGGCGAAGTGCTCCTCATGGGGCAGCAACTGTTCCGCATCGATCTCTCCTGATCGCGCGCGAATGCCGACCATTCGCATCGTCGCCGCCGTCATCGAAAGGGACGGCCAATACCTCATCACGCAGCGTCGCGAAAATGCGTCGCTGCCGCTGCTCTGGGAGTTTCCCGGCGGCAAGGTCGAGGAAGGCGAAACGGATCAAGATGCGCTCGAACGCGAAGTGCACCATCGTCTCGGTGCGCACGTTCGCGCCGGCAAGATGATGTCGTTCGTCTCGCACCCCTACGAGCACTACACGGTCGATCTCTTTCTCTACGAGTGCACGCTCCTAGGCGAGACGCTCGAAGCGCGCGCGGTGAAGGGCTTTCGCTGGGTCCCCTCGACCGAGCTCGAAGACTACGAGTTCACGCCCGCCGACGAGAGCTCGATGACGAAGCTCCTCGGACTCGATCCCGCAAGTCTTCGCTGACTCCGAAAGCACCTCAGACGAGGTGCAATGAGCGCAGTCCCCAAACGACGCCGATGACGAGCGCCAGCGTGCCGCTCGCCGCGAGGAGCCCTTTTTCCCAGCGTGCGTCGCGCGCGAGTCGCGAGAGAGGCAGCCCGAGCACGCCAGCGAGCGCGACCATCCCGAGCGCCGCACCGATTCCATAAACGACCATGAAGCCGAGCCCTCCGCTCAAGCTCATGCTCTTCGAGACGACGAGCGCGGTCAGCGCGCCGCTTCCCGCGAGACCATGAACGAGACCAATCCCTAGTGGACGCACGGAAGACGAATGCGAGTGCGGACGGTCCAATGGACCGTGCGTATGCGTGAGCTCCGATTTCCCCACGCGCGAACGTGCCGACAGAAGTGCACGTACGCCGAGGAAGATCAGCATCGCTGCGACGGCCACTTCGAAGAGATCGGCGATGCGTTCCGGCATCTGATGGCGAAGCGCATAGAGGCTGCCGCCGACGAGGATCAGCATGAGCGCGTGGCCCGTGCCCCAAAGGCTCGCGTAGAGGACGCTAGAGCGCGCGGTTCGTTGTTCGGCGAGCACGGTCGAAACGGCAGCGATGTGATCCGGCTCGAGTGCATGGCGCATTCCGCTCAGAAATCCGAGCAGTGTACCGATGAGCGCTTCGAGCATCGCTTCGGCGTAGCACAAATCTAGAAACACGTGCTACCCGCGCCGGCGTTCGCGCTCGAACTTGCGGAGCGCAAAGAAGCGTCGCATTCTTCCGCGATGAAATTCGCAGCGCTCGTCTTCGTCGCCCTTCTTCCGATGGCCTGTCGCTCGGCAAGCTCCGATGCGAGCGCCGATCCCGCCGCGAAGACGCAATTGCCAATCGCCGCGAAAGAAGCCGCTTCTTCCGAACACGTTGCGCCGGCGCCCGTTGCTTCGGCAAGTCCTGGTTCTTCGGGCAGCGGCGTTGCCTCTGGAAGTGCGGCCCCCGTTCACCTCGGCGCGCCGTTCACGGGCAAACCGTCGACGACACTCGGAACGCTCTCGGACGAGCGCCTCAAGTTCAAGAACTCGCAGGTGGCGACGACCGGAACGATTCATTCCGTGTGTCAGGAGATGGGCTGCTGGATGGAAATCGTCGACGGCAAGACCAACGCGATCGTGCGCATGCACAACCACGCGTTCTTCATTCCCAAGACGGCGAGTGGTCGTCCGGCGAAGGTCGAAGGCAATCTCGTCCTCGTGAAGGACGGAAAAGAGTGCGACGAAGCCAACGCGAAAGAAGCCTCACTTCAGCTCGACGCGGTTGGCGTAGAGATCATGTAACGGCGCTAGATCGACCGCGCATCGACGGATGCGAAGCGCACGCGCAGGGCCTCAGTCGACCGTCGCGTAGCGACCAACAAACACAGCGGAGAGTGGACAGACATCGACCGAGGAGCGGAAATGCGTCCCGTGCCTTCGCCCCGTCGAGGCCGGGATGCTATTTCCGCGTTCGGCGACCGTTCAATCGAGCGGAACTGGGAACGCGTTGCCGGCCTGGAAGAGCGCGTAGATCGCGGTGAAGCCCATCGCGGCGAGCGCGAAGAAGACGCCGTAAACCACGATTTCGAGCTGCTTCAGCGCTTTGCGGCTCGTGACGACTCCCCAACCCATCGCGAGCGATTGGAGGCCATTCGCGAGGTGGTAGGCAACGCCGAGCGTGCCGAGAACGTAGACCGCGAGCGTCGGCGGGTGATGGCGCATGTGCGCCGCGATGTCCGAAAAGGCTTCTTCGTGACCTTCGACGAACCGCGGATGAAACATCGCGAGCCAGAGGTGCGCCCCGAGAAAGCCCAAGAGGCCGATCGCCGAGAGGCGCTGCACGATGTACTTCAGGTTCGCATACGTCTGATAGTGGCCGATGTTCGGCTTGGTCGTGAACACGCGCTTCAAGCCCCACGCCGTGTGGAGCGCGAGCGGCAGGAGCACGAAGACCATCGTCAGAAAGTGCGCGACCTGATTGTCGTGATGAGTGACGGCCGCTTGCCATTCTGCCGCGCCACGAAGCGCCGCGAGATTGTCGAAGAGGTGATTGGCCGTCCAGATGCCGAGCGGGAAGAACGCGAGGATCGAGCCGAGTCGGCTCCGAAGGAATCCAGCGCGCGTGGGGGCGGCAACGGCAGCAGCGGTGGTCGACATTTCAGGGCCTTTAAAGCACAAACCGCGCGTCCGAACCATTGCTTTGAGGTTCGTGCGCGCGGGATTCGCGTGCGGGCTCGAAGGCTTCGAGCTTTAGCGGGTGACCGAGCTCAGAGCATTGCGCTCAGAGGCTGGCGTTCAAGGGATCGTGCGGATCGCCGCCCTTGTGAAACACGCCTTTCAGCTGGTGTTTCTTGTGCCCTTTCGTCTTCGACTTCACGCCGTGTTTACCTTTCGGGTCGGCCTTTGCGTCCGGCAAGTCCGTCGCGGTGAAAGAAAGCTTGGCGGCCATCAGCGCGGCGTCCGTTGCTTTCGTCTCTTCGGGAGTCGGCGCGGCAGTCTCTCCCTTGGAAAGACCGGGCGCAGCGGCGACTTCACGCGCTTCGACGACGGGCGAGGCCGCGGCGGCGATGAGCGCGTCATCGAGCGCACGCTTCGCTTGCAGTGAATCGCGCACGTTCTTGCCGGCGACGCCGAAGATCGCGAGCGCTGCTGCCGCCCCGATGGCCCAGCCGATCCACGCCTTCGATCGCTTCCTCGAAGAGAAGAGCTCGTCGGTCGAGACTTCCGAGACCATTGGACGAAGGGATGTCGGCGCCATCGATGTCGGTGCAATCGAGCCTGCTACGGGTGGAATCGATTCGGCGAACGGCGACACGTACGAGACTTCTTCGGCTTCGGCACCGATGGCTTCACCGAGCTTCACCCAAAATGTTTCACCGGGGCCGAGCACGAGCGTCGACTCGTCGATCGCGCCGGCGTTGTAAGCGGCGTCGAGCGTATCGAGATTCATTCTTCCGATCTCGCCACTCTCGAGCTGCACCTGCCAAAGCTCGCTGTCCGTTCCGTATGCGCTGCTCATCGGCACCTCCGAATGCTGGGCGACGCGGGTTGGCGTCGAAAGCGCGGTGAACTTAGCAGCGGAGATTCGATCGACCATCCCAAAGGGCTAAAAGATGCCCTTAAAGCAGGCACTTGCCGGGAGTTACTGCACTCCACCTGGACTCCTCTGCCCTCTTTGGAAAAACCTCCGACCTCTGACCACGTGAACGACGCCAAGGAGCGAACCAACCGTCGTCGGAGGCAAATGGGCCGCCGCGCATAGACTGCTATGCAGGATATGTAGCAATGATAGAAAGGGCCGATCGAGTCAGGTGAAAGGGTCGCCGGCGGCGTCTGGCGCTTGCGACGCGTCCCGAAAAGCTTTCAGCGCATCGGTTCGCCGACGTCGATCCGGCCGGCGACATACGTGAAGTCGCGAAGGTACATGCCCTTCGTGTCTTCACCTTTGAGTCGGAGCTTCGTCGCGTCTTTGCCGACGACCAGCGTGGGAAATCCCATCGCCATCGGCATCTCGACGATCGGATCAGGGGCGCCGGGCCGAGCGATGAGAAGGGAACAGCGAATCGTGCGCTTGTCGCGCGTGGCGCACCCGACGATGAACCGCAGGTCTTCGTTGGCGACAGGACGCCAGGCCCACGCGCGTGCCAAAAGGAGCGATTCACCGGGAGCGAGCGCGAGGACTTTCGCGACCGAAGCCTCGACGTCTTTCGCTTCGGAGCGTGTCTCGAGCGGCTTGCCCGTTTTCACCGCGAGCTCGACCTTCGCGGTATTTTCGTCTCCGGCGCAGCAGCGAAAACCGATCGTCGCGTTCTTCGTCGTCGGGGCTCGTCCCATCGCATTGGCGCAACGCCCGACCACCTCGCCCGCAACCGCATTACCACCGCGCAGCACGCGAAGATCGCGCGTCACTCCGCGTCCCCACTGGCTGCTCGTCCACTCCCATGCGCCGCCGTGCATTTCTGCGGCTCCGAACGTGCTCTTGCAGGCGACGCGATCTCCGATCGGCCTTCGCGCGGCTTCTTCGGCGCTGACGCCCGTGCCGCACGTCGCCGCGCGATACGTTTCGCCGTATTCGAAGACGTGTTGCTCGTTGCCCTTGCACGCGCGCTCCCACTCGAGCTCGCCGCAGAGCCGCTTTCCCTTCGTGCGACAAAGGGCGCTCGCTTCTTCTTGCGTCACGTTCGTCGTCGGGAGAGCTCCCGACTCGTTGGGGAATGGATAGACGTCGATGTAGAAGCCCTGCAGCTCGATTGCGTCGCCGGGAAGCTCTTCATCCGCGAGGCGCGGAGTCGTCCCAGGTTTCGTTCCTGCGCTCAGCGTTCCCGCGGGCACGTAGACCATTCCTGATCGCAGGGGCGGAGCCGCGGCGTCTTCTTGGGGAATCACCGAGGCGATGGCGATCGGTGCGCTCGCGATCGGCGAAGCGGGCAGCTCCGAAGAGGTCGACCCGCGACACGCTTCGACTGAAAGAAAGAGCGCAACGTAGGGCGAAACGCGCGACGCGTTCCGAAGGAGACTCACTCGTTCCGCTCCCCTTCGCGGAGACCGAGCTCCTTCATTTTCAGCTGGAGGCCTTTGCGCGAAATTTTCAAGAGACGTGCGGCGTGCGTGACGTTTCCGCTCGTCTGATCGAGCGCACGACGGACGAGCTCGCGTTCGAGGCGACTCGTGGCGACGCGCACTTGCTCTTTCAAGCCGCCATCGACGGGCACTCCGCTCGTGAGATCTTCGGCAGGGGGCAACATGCTCTTCATGCCGAGCGCGGCGCGAACTTCCGGCGAGATGTCGACGGCGCGCAACTTCGGTCCGTCACAGAAGAGGACCGCACGCTCGATCACGTTCTCGAGCTCGCGAATGTTTCCGGGCCATGCGTACTGCTCCAAGATTTGCGCGGCCTCCGGCTCGAGCCCGATGACCTTCTTCTTCAAGCGCTCGTTGAACTTCTCGAGGAAGTGTCCCACGAGCACCGGCACGTCTTCGACACGCTCACGAAGCGGGGGAAGTCGCATCGAGACGACGTTGAGCCTGAAAAACAGGTCTTTTCGGAACTCGCCCGTTTCACTGAGTCTCTTCAGATCGCGGTTCGTCGCGGCGACGAGGCGCACGTCCACGCGAATCGTCTTGATGCCGCCGACGCGCTCGAATTCGCTCTCTTGAAGAACGCGAAGGAGCTTCACCTGCATCTCGGGCGCGATCTCGCCGACCTCGTCGAGGAACAACGTGCCGCCGCTCGCAAGCTCGAAACGTCCGGGTTTCGACCCGACGGCTCCCGTGAAGGCGCCGCGCTCGTGACCGAAGAGCTCACTTTCGATGAGCTCGCGCGGGATCGCCGCGCAGTTCACCTTGATGAACGGCTTGCCCTTGCGTGAGGAGTGCTCGTGGAGGGCGCGTGCGATGAGCTCTTTACCCGTGCCGCTTTCGCCCGTGATGAGCACGGTCGTCGGCGTGTCGGAGACGCGATCGAGAATGCCGTTCACCTCGGTGAGCGCAGGCGAGCTTCCGATGATGCCGTAGCGCGGCTTGTCGATCTCTTTGCTGCTCGCGTGGTCGGAAGGCGCGTCGGCCGTCGCATCTTCGCCGGCGAGTTGGCGCGTGCGGAGCGCTTTGCCGACGACCTGCCGAACTTCGTCTTTGTCGAACGGCTTCGTGAGGTAGTCGAACGCGCCGAGCTTCAAGGCCTCGACCGCCGTATCGACCGTGCCATGGGCCGTGATCATCACGACGGGAAGATTTGGATCTTGCGTGAGTGCGCGGCGAAGGAGCTCCATGCCGTCGACCTTGGGCATGCGCAGGTCGGTGATGACGAGGTCGATGTGGTTTTCGCGGAGCATCTCGAGCCCCTGCTCGCCGTCTTCGGCGACGAGAACGTCGTATCCGTCACGCGTGAGCTGAGCGCTGAGAATCTTCCGGAGATTCAACTCGTCGTCGACGATGAGCACTTGTTTCTTTTCTTGCAACATCGTGTGTCTCCGAGCGCGGGTTCCCGACGAGGCCGGGCCCTTCCAAATCGGAGTCGTAGCATGATTTGGAGGCCAATCGCATCCCTCGCCGAGGCTTGCTCGGAGAGAAGTGCGCAACTAGGAATGATGGGATGACGTTCGATCCGAGCGCGGCAGCGGGCGCTGATTCCGGCATTTTTGGACTTCCCTTCACTCCTGAAGAATCGAAGGTGGTGCTCATCCCGGTTCCCTGGGATGCGACGACCTCGTATCGCGCCGGCACATCGTACGGCCCGCGCGCGATTTTGGCGGCATCGCGCCAAGTCGATCTCTTCGACCGCGAAGTCGGAAAACCGTATGAATCGAAGATCGCCATGCTCGTGGAAGATCCCGAGCTCGAGGCCAAGAACGAAGAAGCGCGTCGCTGCGCCGTTCCGATCATCGAGGTGGGTGGTGCGATCGAAGGGAACGCAGAGCTCGAAGAAAAGCTCGCTCGCGTGAACGCGCTCTCCGTCGAAGTGAACGACCACGTCGAGTCCGTTGCGCGCACCTGGATCGAAAAAGGCCGCATCGTCGGAATCATCGGCGGCGACCATTCTTCTCCTCTCGGGGCGATCAAGGCGCTGGCGCACCGCGAAAAGGAGCTCGGCATTCTCCACATCGATGCGCATGCCGATCTTCGCGAGGCCTACGAAGGCTTCCGCTATTCGCACGCTTCCATCATGTACAACGTGCTCCACGAAGTGCCGAACGTCGCGCGCATCGTGCAGGTCGGCATTCGCGATTTTTCCGAAGAGGAGTTTCGCATCATCGAAGAGAGCCAAGGTCGCGTGAAGACGTTCTTCGACGCCGACCTCGCTCGCGCGCGCCTTCACGGCAAGCTCGAATCGAAGCTCGACGACATCGTCCGTGAGCTCCCCGACCGCGTCTACGTCTCCTTCGACATCGACGGTCTCGATCCCCGCCTCTGCCCCAACACAGGAACGCCCGTTCCGGGAGGGCTCGAGTTCTTCGAAGCGACGCTCCTCCTTCGTCTTCTCGTCGAAAGCGGTCGCACGATCGTCGGATTCGATCTCAACGAAGTCGCGCCGGGTAACGACGGCGACGAGTGGGACGCGAACGTTGGCGCCCGCATGCTCTACAAGCTCATCGGCTGGAGCTTGAAGTCCGAAGAAGACAAGAGCGTCAGCGCGTAGTCGTCACGCGCGCCGTCGGAGCGCGTGCAGGCGGCTCGCGGACAGGAGTGGGATCGCCCTTCTCGACGATCATCTTCGCGAACTCGCTCTCGGGATTCACCGCTGTGAGATCTTGCGCCGCGGCAAAGAGCGTTTCACGATCGGAGACGAGACGAAGTGCGGTCATGCGCGATTCGAGAAGAGGCTCGAAAACGGGCGTGAACTCGCGATGCGCCAGCGGTTCGTGCATCGCGGCGACGAGCGCATCGTGATTCGACTTCCACGAAGCGAGCGCGACTTTGCGATCGCTCGGTGCGCGCGGCTCGGAATGAAAGTGATCGAGGAGACCGCTTGGCGCGAGGTGACGCGCAACCGCGCGATCGTAGCTGCCGTCGAAGACGAGAAAGACGGGGCGCGCTTCCGAGAGCTTCGTGAGGGCGAGCTCCCGTAGGCGTCCTTCGAAGACGAGATCGCGAAGGACCTCGCGCAGGGTCTCGTCGGGAAGAAGAAGATCGTGCGGCAAGCCGCCATCGATGCGGATGAGCTCGGCGTCCTTCGAGAGGGCACCAGCCGTGCGCGCCGCGAGAAGATGAAGATGAACGCGATCGCTCGAGAGAAATACGAGCGCGCCTTTCGGCACCTCGGAATACGCGTAGGTCGTCGCGTCTGTCTCGAGCGCACGACGGCGCTCGGCATGCGTACGAAGCGCGGCTTCTCCGGAGCTGAGCGGTACGGCAAGTGTCAGAAGAACGAGAAACCCTGCGCTCGTGCGCGCATACGGCAGCGCCGTTCCCGCGAGCATCCGGAACACGAAGACGAGGGCGCGCGCAAAAACGAGCGGCGCGAGGGCGACCAGCGCGAGCTTCGCGATCGCCCCTTCACGCATAGAAGTGCGCAAGAACGCGACGCTCGGAACGATGGCCACGAGCACACTCACGCCGAGAAGAATCGCGAGCACACGCAGCTCGCGATCGCGCGAGAAGAGAGCGCGGGCATCGACCGTGAGCGATCGCGAGGCGCGAGAGAGGTCGACCTCCACCGTCGCTCGGCTCTCTTTGAAGCGAAGAACGACGTTCGTGACGAGCCCGACGCCAATGAAAAGGAGGACGATGGGTCCCGTATCGCGCGCGAGCGCGCCGAGCGAGGTAGACGTTTCGCCGATGGCAAACGCGCGGCGATCCGCAAGAACGAGCGACGGAACGAGCGCCGTGCCCAATGCCAAGAAGAACGCGGGCAAGAACGTACGTGCTTTCGGCCTGCATCCGCGGACGAGGAGAGCGCCGATGAAGGCGGCGGAACCAACGAGGGGAGACGTGCCGACGGCAATCCCCGCGCACGCGCCGAGCACGGGGGACGAGGCTCGCCCCAAGATCGAAGCGAGAAGAGGAGACAGCGCAAGGAGCACGAGAAGAGGACGCGCGCCCGGAAGCGTCGATGCCTGGAGCGCGACGGGGGTGAACGCGAAGGTGAGGCAGGCGACGAGCGCGGCGAGCTCGTCCCAATAGGTGCCCGTGCGCTCACGACCGATGCGGCTCGCCGCAAAAAATAGCGTCAAAAAGAGCAGGGCTGCCGAGACGAGCGACGCGAGGCCCGCGCCGAAGACGAGCGACTCCTTCAAGAAGAGCACGAACGGCAGTGTGACGACGAACGAGAACGCGCTGTGCGTCGGGTGAATGGCGCCCATTGCCTCGAGAAAGTCGCCTTCGTTCGAGGGGACGACGCGATGGAGAACGCCACACGTTCCCACGGCGACGAGGAGGACGACGAGGAGCGTCGCCAATGCGAGCTCGCGAACGTGCGTCCACGTCGGACGAGAAAGTCGCTTCGTCAGGAGGCTGTCCGAGTGCAGATCCACGCTCCCATTTCGTAGGAGTGCGGATGCCTCTGGGCCAACTTTGGCGCGGGTGGCGCGGGCTGGCCCAAACTCCCCTGAAGTTGGGCGAAGGCAGGGGTGTCCGTGTTAGGATCGCCGCCCTTTTCAAGGGGATGCCTCTTCATCGAGAGGCCTCCTTCACTCCTTCGGAGGCAACGCCCGTGGCACGCTTTATCGACGAGCTCAAACGAACCCATCACTGCAGCGAACTCCGTGCGTCCGACATCGGACAGGAGATCGTGCTCTTCGGCTGGGTCTCGAACTACCGCGATCACGGCGGCTGCGTTTTCGTCGACTTGCGCGACCGCGAAGGCATCACCCAGCTCGTCTTCGATCCGGAGCGCAAAGGTCACGGCGAAATTCCGAAAGCAGCGTACGAGCTCGCGCAGTCGCTTCGGGGCGAGTGGGTCATCGGTATTCGCGGCATCGTCGTGAGCCGCGGCTCCAACAAGAATCCGCGCCTTCCCACGGGCGAAATCGAAGTCCACGTGGTCGAGCTCTCCGTCTTCAACAAGAGCGATACGCCGCCCTTCGAGATTGCAGATCAGATCGACACGAACGAAGAGAAGCGCCTGAGCTATCGCTATCTCGATCTTCGTCGCGCGCCCCTTCAACGAACCTTGCGCGTTCGTCATCGCATCAATCAGACCGTGCGCACGTACTTCGACGGCCGCGGCTTTCTCGAGCTCGAAACGCCGTTCATGGTGAAGTACACGCCCGGCGGCGCTCGAAACTTTCTCGTGCCGAGCCGCATGAACGCCGGAAAGTTCTTCGCGCTCGCCGAGAGCCCCCAGCTCTTCAAGCAGCTCTACATGGTCGCTGGCTTCGACCGCTATTTTCAGATCGTGAAATGCTTTCGCGACGAAGACCTTCGCGTCGATCGGCAGCCGGAGTTCACGCAGATCGACGTCGAGATGTCGTTCGTCAACCAAGACGACATCTTCCGAACGATGGAAGGGCTCATTTTCTCGGTGTGGAAAGAGGTCCTCGGGATCGATCTTCACAACCTCTATCCGTCCGGCCGCTTCCCGCAGCTCCCCTTCTACGAGTCGATGAAGCTCTATGGCAACGACAAGCCGGACCTTCGCTTCGATCTTCGTCACACCGACATCACGGATCTCGTCATCGAGCACAAGGGCGGCGGCGTTGCGTTCTTCCAGCCGATCGCCGAGAAGTTCGCGAACGGAACCTACCGTCGTGATCTCCCCACCGAGATCGTCAAAGCGATCCGCGTCCCCGAGACGCTCAACGGCGTCACACTTTCACGCACCGAGGTCGACAAGCTCGAGGTGTTCGTGAAGGGCATGGGCGCGAAGGGTCTCGCGCGCGCCAAGGTCGACGCCGACGGCAACTGGGTGCAGTCGCCGCTCGCAAAGACGGTCACGAACGAACTTCGCCTCGCGATCAATCAAGCGACGGGCGCAAAGGCCGGCGACTTCATCTTCTTCCAGTTCGGAAAAGAGAGCGCCGTGCAGACCGTGATGGCGAACCTTCGCGTTCACCTCGCCAAGAAGCTCAAGCTCATCCCCGAGTACGGCCACGGCGGCGCGTTCAACTTCCTCTGGGTCGTGAATCCGCCCCTCTTCGAGTACGACGAGGAGACGAAGACCTGGGCCGCGGCGCACCACGCCTTCACGCGTCCGCACGACGACTGCGTCGACCTTCTCGACAAGGATCCCGGCAAGGTCCTCTGCTACCGCTACGACCTCGTGCTCAACGGGTTCGAGATAGGCGGCGGTTCGATTCGCCTCCACGATCCGGATACGCAAGCGAAGGTGTTCCGTGCGCTCGGCATCAGCGACGAAGACGCACGCCAGAAGTTCGGCTTCCTCCTCGACGCGCTGAAGTACGGCGCGCCCCCGCACGGCGGCATCGCCGTCGGCATGGATCGCCTTGCGATGCTGCTCTCGGGCGCCGAGAGCTTGCGCGACGTCATTCCCTTCCCGAAGACGCAAAAGGGAACGGATCTCATGACCGATGCGCCGACGCGCGTGAGCGCCGAGCAGCTCGCGGAGCTGCGCGTTCGCACGATCGAAGAGCCGAAGAAAGAGGCGAAGCAAGACGCGCCGAAGTCGGAAGCTCCGAAGGCCGAAGAAACCTGACCGAAGCGAGTGGGCCGAGGCGCTTCCCGTTTCCGGGGAGCGTCGGTGCGTTTTATGGCTCGTTTTCGAGCGCGATCTTCACTTCGCCGAGTGCCCGCTGGCAATCGCCCGCGAGGAGTTGGTTGCCCGAATCGAAGGCGAGCTCGAGGGCTTCTTCGTATTCGCCCTGCGCTTGATCGAAGTGACGGCGCTCCTTCAGCAAACTGCCTAGGAGGTAGCGACCGTCGAGCGCGTCTCCCGTGAAATCGCTGGCCTCGGCGTAGGCGATTCCGCGCCTGAGGAGGCGCTCGGCTGCAAAGTCCCCCTTGAGCCCGTCGAGATAGGCGACGTACATCCGCGAAAGATTCGCGATGCGCTCGAAGCCGCCTTCGTCGGAGACGAGGATCGCATCGTGGAAGGCGCCGTACGCTCGTGCGTGATCTCCGAGCCGGTAGAGCAGAGCGCCCATCATCTGGCGCGACGATGCGATCTCGAATGGGAGATGAAGCTTTCGCGCGAGGCTGAGCGCACTCTCGTTTTCGGCCAGGGCCTCTTTGAAGTTGCGCCCGAAGTATTCCGTCACGGCCCGCAAGCGCTGACGCTCGAAGATCGCGCGGTCGTCCGTCGGCAAGAGCTGCTCGGCGCGCGCGATCGCCGTCAACGCGGCTTGGCGTTCGCCGAGACCTGCGTGCGCTTCGGCTTGATGAAGCAAAAGGCGGTGCTCTTCGCGTTCGTCGCCTTCGGCGGTCGCGATGTGCTGGAGCCGTTGAAGCATCGCGATCGCGCGATTGAAGTCCGATTGGCGCGTCGCGAGCTCGGCATAAGCCGCGAGGACGCCCTTCGCGAGAGCGTTGTCACCGGTTTCGGCGATCTTCTCGGCCTCGAAAATATAGGACTTCGCGCGTTCGAATCGATGTAGTGCGCACGCAATGAGGGCGGCGTCGATGCGCACTTCGACGCGCTCACGGATCGTCCCTTTGTGATCGACGCGTTCGAACGTCTTTGCGGCGAGCCCCTCTGCGTCGGGACACGAGCCGACTCCGCGCACCGCTTCGGCGAGGGCATGGATGTATTCCGTGAGCTTCGAGGGCGCGATGGTGTGACTATCGGCGAGTTCGATCGCGCGGGCGTAGTCGCGAGCGGCGCGGTCGAGCCTTCCGCCGCGCAAAAATGAGGCTCCGCTCTCTGCGAAGTATTCTGCGGCGCGTGCGCGCTCTCCCGAATGGAAGAGGTGCGAAGCCAGGCGCGCTGCGACTTCACGTGTTCGTCCGTGGTAAATCGCTTCGAGCGCGCGCGCTGCGGCGCCATGGATCGCCTGCGCCGCCTCCAGCGTGAGCATGTCGAGCACGACCTCCTGAATGAAGGGCGTCGTGAAGGAGATTTCGTCGGGACCCGACCGTACGAGAAATTCGCGCGTCACGAGATCGACGAGGGCGTCTTCGAGCTCGGGAAGCGGCACTCCGAGCACTTGCGCGAGCACGGCATCTTCGGATCGCGGACCCACGATCGCGGCGGCCTGCAGGCATGCACGCGCTTCGAGCCCGAGCTTCGCGATGCGCGCAGAGAGCAGACCGCGAAGTGTCTTCGGGAGCGCGAGGTCGAGACCGATGAGCTTCGTTGCCGTGACGCTTCCATCGGCGACGGTGACGGCGCGGCTCTCGGTGAGCGCTTTGGCGAGCTCCTCGATGAATTGTGGATGACCGCCCGCGCGTTCGAACACGAATCGCGCGAGATCGTTCGGCACTTCCGAGATCTCCAAACGCGCCGCGAGAAGCCCCGCCGCGTCCTCTTGCGTGAGCTCACGGAGCTCGAGCGCGAGGTGACGTTCGTAGGTCTCGAGCTTGTGCGAGAAGGCGCCGCGTCCCGCAAAAACGAGCACGAGACGAGTCTTGGCGAGGCGCGGCAGAAGCGCTTCGAGGAACTGCGCGCTCTCTTCGTCGAGCTGATGCGCCGAGTCCCACACGAGCACCGTCGGTCGATCCTCGGCGAGGCGAATCAACATGCGACCGAAGCCGTTCTTCAATGCGAGCTGACCACCCGAGTCGGGCGCCGTTCCAATCGCCGAGGCCTGCCCGAACATCGCGCGCACTTCGTCGGCATGCAGCCCGAGCGCACGAAGCCGCGGCTCGATCGACGCGAGGCGATCGAATGGATCGCCTTCGGCGATTCCCGCAACGACACGAATCATGTTGGTGATCGCCGAGAGCGGAAGTGACCTTCCTTGTGGCGGACATTCCGCGCGATGCACGGCGACGTTGTAACCGCCTTTCTCCAGGCGGCGCTCTACCTCTTGCAGAAGCCTCGTTTTACCGAGCCCTTGTTCGCCGCGGATCGTGATGACCTGCAATTGGCGCTTCGTCGCATACGCGATCGTCTCGCCGATGCGCCGGAGCTCGTCACGCCGCGCAACGAAACGACCGGCGCCGTCCTTCGTCGACTTGATGTCGAGAAGAAGTGCCGCGCCACGTGCTTTGCTCGTGGTGTCCTCGATCGCCTCGCAGACGAAGGTGGGATGGAGAATGCGCTCGACGGTCGCCGAAACGATCGCTGCGCGATGACGCATGCGTGCGAGATCGCGCGCGGTTTCTTCGAGGGCGCGAAGACGTTCGTCGAACGCTGGGGAACCGTCCTTCAAAAGGTGGACACGTCCCATGTGAACGCCGAACCCGTAACGTTCGCCTTCTGCGCGATACGCGACGAGTGCGGCTCGCGCTGCGAGCTCGGTATCGCGCCCGTCGGGCTCTTCGAGGCCGAATACGGCAAAGACGTCGAACGAATCTTCGCGGAGCACCTTGCCGCCGTAGCGCGAAAGAAGGAGTCGCACGGCTTGCGCCGAGATTGCATCGGCGCTGTCGCTCGCCGCGTACACCACCGTGACGTCGCGACGCTCGCCGTGCTGCGAGAGCGCACCCGGTTCGAGCGAGGGCGGCGGAATGGGAGTTCCGAGACGCGAGGGAATTTCGACCGGCGTCTTGTCGTTGGAGTCGTCGAGGTCGAGAGCGAATCGCTCGACGACGGAGCCTCGCTGTACGCTCTCGCGATGCAGCGTGAGAAATGACGAGAGCTCGTGATGCCCCGTGCGGAGACCCTCCGTGTAGAGGAACGCGAGCAAGCCTTCGTACATTTGTCCCGCGTCCGAGAAGCGCTCCTCGGGATCGCGTGCGAGCGCCCGAGCCAAAAGCGCTACCAGCGTCGGCGGAAGATCCGGACGGAGAAGTTCGGGCGGCGGGAATTCACAAGCGACGACGCGACGCAGCGTTTCGCTCGAGGTCGAAGCCGCAAAAGGTTGAGCGCCCGTCAGGCATTCGTAGAGGATGATCCCGAGCGAGAAGAGATCGCTCCGAGCATCCACTTCTCCGCCGCCCGCTTGCTCGGGGCTCATGTACGCGAATTTTCCGCGAAGCCGCTCGCCTTCGACGCCGGCCTGCGCGAGAAATCCGCGCGCTTTCGCGATTCCGAAGTCGGTCACCTTCACTTCACCTTCGAACGACAAAAGAATGTTCGCTGGCGAAACGTCGCGGTGAACGATGCCGAGAGGTCGCAAGAGCTCGTCGCGACGACGATGGGCGTGATCGAGCCCCTTCGCGATTTCGGAAGCGATGAAGACGGCAAGCGGGATCGGAATCACGCGCTCTTCGTCGCGCGCATTCTCGATGACGGCACGGAGGTCGACCCCGTGCACGTATTCCATCGCCATGTAGTACGCATCGGGTCTTCGCTGACCGAGCACGAAGCCTTCGCCACCCGGAGCTTTTCCGAGATCGAAGACTTGAACGATATTGGCGTGCGAAAGGCGCACCGCGAGCTTGGCTTCGCGCACGAAGAGCTCCACGAACTCGGGCATTTCTGCGAGCTCGGGAAGAATGCGCTTGATGACGAGCACCTTCTCGAAGCCCTCGACGCCGAAGCTCTTCGCCTTGAAGACTTCGGCCATGCCTCCTTGACCGAGGCGTTCGAGGAGACGGTATCTCCCGAAAGTCACGTTCATGTGCGGTCCAAGGCTCCCCAGTCGCTCTTCATCATTCCTTCAATGTCGCGGCTCTCCCCCCAAGAGGAAAACCATGCGCGACGGCTGAGCCTATCAGCGCTTTGGGTCGCGGCCCTTCCCATCGAACCCTGGCGAGCGCAACGTGCCTGGGGGAAGATTTTTCCGATCCGGCCGCACGATCGTCGCGTGATCTTCGTCATCGACGTCGAAGTCGTTCACGCGATCGTTCGGAGAGGGTTGGATCTCCGTCGGAAGATCGTCGAAGTCTTCGGGGGCTCCGGTTCGCTCCGTTTGATCTGCGTAGTCGAGAGGGAGCTCGGGAAGCGCGTTCGAGCTCGCGGGTTCTCTTGGGAAGGCTGCGGCCGGCGCTCTTGGAGTGGGCAGCGGCGAAGGGACGACGCGTGGGGGGATCGACCGCGGCTGCGAAGGGCGCGGCTGTGGAACCGAAGTGGGCGGCTTGAACGACGGCGGCGGAGGTGGCGGCGGCTCCGATCGGGAAATGCGCGCGTCCGAAGACGCGGCGCGCGAGGGCAAGGATACCGACGCGCGCGCGGGCTCTGCCCATGGCTGCGCGGCCCGCGTCTCGTCGATGTCGCGTCGGGGGCGCCGCGAGAAGTCTTTCGCGACGTTGAGCAGATCCGAATGGAATGCGGCAGCGCTCGCATAACGCTGCTCGCGTGCGCGGCGCATCGCTTTCTCCGTCGCGTGCAGAAGGCCCACCGGAAGATCAGGACGCCCTTCGCCGAGAGGTTTCACGGGCCCCGTCAGAATATTGAGGAGGAGCGCGTTGTAATTCTGCCCGGCAAAAGGACGCTTTCCCGAGAGTGCTTCGTAGAGCAAGACGCCGGTCGCGTACACGTCCACGCGCCCATCGAGATCGCGCTGACCGCGCGCTTGTTCCGGCGACATGTAATAGGGCGTGCCCATCACCATGCCCGTGCGCGTGAGACTGAGCTCCTCGTCGCCTGCGTCGCGCGCGTAAGACGGCATCATCTTCGACACGCCGAAGTCGACGATCTTCGCGACGGGATAGCCCGCCGCATGGATCTGCGTCGTCAAAAAAATATTCTCGGGCTTGATGTCGCGGTGGAGAATTCCTTTGCGGTGGGCAGCATCCAAGCCCGACAAAACCTGCAGCACCGTGTCGACGACGAGCGCCGCTTCGAGACCGCCTTCACGCGCAATGCGATCGGCCAGCGATTCGCCGATGAGGCGTTCCATGATCATGTACGGGCTGCCGTCGCGGAGCTCGCCCATGTCGAACACCTGACAAATGTTTCCGTGTCCGATCGAGGCAGCGGCGCGCGCCTCCTGCTGAAAGCGTTTCACCGAGACGCCGCGCTGCGCCTGAGTCGAATTCAACACCTTCGCAGCGACGACGCGCCCCGATTCGAGGTGCACCGCCTCGAACACTTTTCCCATCCCGCCTTCGCCGATGATCGAACGGAGGAGATAGCGCCCCGACAGCGTCGTACCGAGAAGGTTACGCCGGTCGCTCGCCTTGGTTTTAGGCGGCGGTGTCGTTGGACCACGGCGACCCGACATGGACGGAGACTACGCAAAAAAAGGGGGTCTGGGGGAAGCCATCGCTCTCCCTTGACTTCTCCCCTATACCTTACGAAATAACGACGAAATGAGGCTCGTCCGACGCCTCGAGAAGCCTCTAGGAGAATTCGATGACTCAGCCCGTTTATATCGTCTCGGCCACCCGCACCCCCATCGGCGCTTTCCAGGGCGCGCTCAGCTCGCTCCGTGCACCGGAGCTCGGAGCCATCGCCATCAAAGGCGCGCTCGAACGCGCCAAGCTCACGGGCGCAGACATCGAAGAAGTCTTCTTCGGCAACGTGCTCACGGCCGGTATCGGACAAGCGCCGGCGCGCCAGGCGGCGATCTTCGGCGGCCTCCCCAACACGGTCCCCGCGACGACCATCGGTAAGGTCTGTGGCTCGGGCCTCCAGGCCGTCGTCTTCGGCGCACGGGCGGTGGCTCTCGGCGACGCCGAGCTCGTCATGACGGGCGGCATGGAATCGATGTCGAACGCGCCCTATTACTTGGAGAAGGCGCGCAGCGGCTATCGCAT
The DNA here is from genome assembly GCA_023248815.1 of Myxococcales bacterium. Taxonomy (GTDB): domain Bacteria; phylum Myxococcota_A; class Polyangia; order Polyangiales; family Polyangiaceae; genus JAHFDV01. The sequence continues at coordinate 1,643 of JAHFDV010000020.1, read as the reverse complement.
GGGCAACGGAACGCTCATCGACGGCATGATCCACGACGGTCTTTGGGACCCATACAACAACGTGCACATGGGCACGTGCGGCGACGCGTGCGCCAAAGAGTTCAACTACAGCCGCGAAGCGCAAGACGAGTACGCGAAGGAGAGCTACCGCAAGGCGCTCGCCGCGCAAAAGGAAGGCCTCTTCGACGCCGAGATCACGCCCGTTTCCGTGGCGCAAAAGAAGGGCGATCCGACGATCGTCAAGGCCGACGAAGGCCCCACGAAGGGCGATCCGGCGAAGTTCCCCGCGCTTCGTCCCGCGTTCTCGAAAGACGGCACGATCACGGCAGCCAACGCTTCGCCCATCAACGATGGCGCGAGCGCGCTCATCCTCGCGAGCGAAGCGGCGGTGAAGAAACACAAGCTCGAACCTCTCGCACGCATCGTCGGCTACGCGAACGCGGCGCAAGCTCCCGAGAAGTTCACGACGGCACCGGCCGTTGCGATCGAGAACGTCATCAAGAAGACGGGCATCACGAAAGACAGCATCGATCTCTTCGAGATCAACGAAGCCTTCGCCGTCGTCGCCATGGCATGCGCCAAGCTGACCAACATCGATCTCGCGAAGGTCAACATCCGCGGCGGCGCGGTCGCTCTCGGACATCCCATCGGCGCGAGCGGCGCACGTGTTCTCACGACGCTCCTCTACGCTCTCAAGGATCAAAAGGCGAAGCGCGGACTCGCGACGCTTTGCATCGGCGGCGGTGAAGCGGTCGCTCTCGTCGTCGAACGCGCCTGATTTCACGCTTGTTTCACGCGCGCAGCGAAAAAGTGTCGGAGTCCGTGCAGCTCTTTCGAGCGCGCACTCCGACGCTTTTGCCGGCGACGCACACGAACAGCTATGCGCTTGGCACGCGCGACGTCGTGCTCGTCGAGCCAGCGACGCCGTTCGAAGACGAGCAGCGGGAATGGCTCACGTGGGCGCGCGCGCAATCCGGCCAAGGGCGGAACCTCGTCGGGATCGTGCTCACGCACCATCATCTCGATCACGTGGGCGGCGCCGAAGTGTTCGCTCGCGAGCTCGGCCTACCGATTTGGGCGCATGAATGGACGGCGGGCTATTTCGCAAAGGACCGCCCCGACCTCGTCGTGTCGCGACACCTTCGCGAAGGCGAGCCCATCGTCCTCGACGGTCCTCGGCCCGAGCGCTGGGACGTGCTCCATACTCCCGGTCACGCGGCGGGGCACGTCACGTTGCATTCGAAAGACACTTCCACGCTCATCGTCGGCGACATGGTCGCGAGTGTCGGCACCATTCTCATCGCCAAGCGCGACGGCGGTCATATGGCGACCTACCTTCGCGAGCTCGAACGCTTGCAGCACCTGAACGCCAAGCTCGCCTTGCCGGCACACGGCGATCCGATCGCGAATCCGAGCGCACTTTTCGAGCACTACATTCGCCATCGTCTCAAGCGTGAAGGCGTCGTGCTCGCGGCGCTGACGGCGAAAACGAGCGCGCTCACGCTCGCCGAGCTCTTGCCGCAGGCCTACGCCGATGTCGATCCCGCCATCTTCCCCATCGCACGCCTCAGCCTCGAGGCGCACCACGAGAAGCTCGTCGAAGACGGTGTCGTTCGTGAAGAAGACGGCGGACGTTTCCGAGC
>JAHFDV010000595.1 GCA_023248815.1 Myxococcales bacterium | reverse complement strand
AAAACGCCGCACTCTTTCGAGCACGGCGTTCTGTTTCGAGCGTGCGGGCACGTGGCCCACCACGACTCACCGAGACATGAATCTCGGTGGGATCGAGCTCAGTTGTCTTTCTTGTCGCGAACGCGGGCCGCTTTGCCCTCGAGGTCGCGGAGGTAAAGAAGACGTGCACGGCGAACGATGCCGCGAGCGACGATCTCGACCTTGTCGATGCGGGGCGAGTGCGAGAGGAAGACGCGCTCGACGCCGATGCTGAAGCTGATCTTGCGCACGGTGAACGTGCTGCGTGCGCCTGCGCGGTGACGCTTGAGAACGACGCCTTGGAAGACCTGAATACGGTCTTTGTCGCCTTCGACAATCTTGTAGTGGACGCGAACCGTGTCGCCGACGCGGAAGTCGGGAAGCGAGTCGGTGCGAAGAAGAGTCTTTTCGAGTTCGGTGATGATCGGATTCGTATCCATGGCCGCTCCGGTGAAATCGGAAGGAGAAATTGGGTTCGCCTATAAAGCATGCGTCGATTTGAATGTCAACGCAGCGCGACGAACCGCGACGGAATCCTGGCGCCTTTCCGCAATGGCTTCCAGGAATTTCAGCACGCGCTAAAGAGAGACATTCCCGAGTGACCTGTTATGTAACGCCTTGAGGATTCGGGAGATCCTTCTCGTCCTCTTCCCTTTCCCGCACGCTACCCTAAGGTTTTCCTCGAGGATTTATGATTGCCGTCGGCGATGTCGCCCCCGATTTCGAGGGAATTACGCATGAGAATCGGCGTTTTCGCCTCTCCGAGGCGAGAGGTAAGCGCCCGGTGGTCATCTTCTTTTATCCGGGGGACTTCACGCCGGTCTGCACGACGGAAGCGTGCGGCTTTCGAGCGATGCGCGAGGAATTGAGCGGCCTTTCGTTCGACCTCATCGGGGTTTCCACGGATTCGCTGGAGACACACCGGCGCTTCGCGGAGTCCTATCACCTCGAATTTCCGCTGATTGAAGACGACGGGCAGAAGATTGCTGCGCTTTTTGGTGCGACGAACCTCGTTTGTTGCGCATTGAAGCGCGCGAAGCGGGTGACGGTCGTGATCGACGCCGAGGGGCGAATCGCCGAAATCGTACGCGCCGAGCTCTCGGCTCGTGTTCACGTGGACGCCGCACGCATGGCGCTGCAGCGTCTTTCGCCCGTTCAAAACCACGCCTGAGCCGTTCGAACCAAGCTTGACGAGCTGCTCGGTTTCGAGCAATGTCCGCGGTCCTTTCAGCGCCTTGCGGTGTGGGCCCCGTTCTCATTGAGACAGTGGCCCTCGGTTCGTGCTCCGAACCGGTCCTTCCCCAAATCTGGTCTTCCAGAGGCGGGATGAACATCAAACGGGGACGATGAAAAGGATGCAGTATCCACCTTTCTATCTGGAGCCTTTTAAAAAATGAATACGAGCCCCGGCGTCTACGGACGCAAAGTCGGTAACACGCAAATCTTCACGGACGACGGCAACGTCAAGCGCGTCACCGTCATCGAAGCCGGCCCCATCACCGTCATCGGTAAGCGCACGAAAGAGCGCGATGGTTACAACGCTCTCATCTTCGGATTCGGCGAGCGCAAAGAGAAGCACACGACGAAGCCCCTCGCCGGTCAGTACGCGGCAGAGAAGGGTCTCTTCAAGGAAGCCAACACCAAGGCCAAGCGCACGGTGAAAGAGCTTCGTTGTGACGACGAGTTCTACGGCAAGTTCGAAATCGGCGCCGTCCTCAAGCTCGAAGAGATCTTCAAGGAAGGCGAGCTCATCGACGCGCAAGGCCTCACGCGCGGCCGTGGTTTCACCGGCGTCATGAAGCGCTGGGGATTCTCGGGCTTTCCTGCGACGCACGGAACGCACGAGTATCGCCGTCACGGCGGTTCTATCGGTACGAACATGACGCCAGGTCGCACGCTTCCGAACGTGAAGATGGGCGGACAGTACGGCAATGAAACCGTCAGCACCTTGAACCTCAAGGTCGTGAAGATCATCGCCGACAAGCACCTCCTTCTCATCGAAGGCGGCACGCCCGGCTCGAAGGGCGGCCTCGTCCTCATCCGTCAAGCCGTGAAGAAGAAGGGCAAGCGCAAGGCGATCTGAGCTTCGGCTCGGAGTTGCCCGCGAAGATCTCTTCGCGACGCTTTGTCCATCAGGAACGCCCGCCATGCGCGGGCGTTTTTCTTTTTTGTGCGCCATAAGCTTCGCCTTCTTTTTCGCGGCCGCAGAACGACGACCGTGACGCTCACGAAGGACACGACCATTCAAGCGGGCGGGCCGTTGGCGTCGGATCCGAAGATGCCCTGTCCCGCTCCCTGAAGCCGCCCCCTGACGCGCGATGTTGGGTTTTCCCTACATTGTCTCCGGATCTCGCGGGATACGGGTTTTGATCCAGGAGTCAGCCGCGTCCGCCCGAAACTCATCGGAAAAAGCCGAGGCAACGACGGCATATGCCTTGCTCTTACATCGTACCGAGGTGTCTCCCATGATCACTCTGCTCGATACGTTCGAAGTCAAGCCGACCCCCAACGCTTACCGCGCGAAGCAGATGACCATCTACGATCTCACCGTCGATTACGACGAGGACGGTGCAGCTGCGCCGAGCTTCACGTTCTCGGAGCGCCGCGGACCGCGCGTATGGATGTCCGAAGACTGAGACGCGTGTCGTAGCGGCAACGCGCAATCGCGGCTTCCTTCGATGGTAGGATGCCGCGCAGATGTCGGGAAAAAATCCCTATCGCGGCGACGCAAAGACGAAGCAGGCCAAGGCCGCGGGGTTTCCTGCGCGCAGCGTCTACAAGCTCGAGGAGATCGATCATCGCGCGAAGCTCCTTCGTCAGGGACACCACGTGCTCGATCTCGGCGCATCGCCCGGGAGTTGGTCGATGTACGCGCAGAGGAAGATCGGCGGCAATGGGCGCCTGCTGGCGATGGATCTGAAGCCGCTCGAAGTGCAGCTGCATCCACCCGCCGAGTTCATGATCGGAGACGCGCTCTCGATCGAGAACGACGCGCTCGCGAAGTTCGCGCCGTACGATGTCGTCCTTAGCGACATGGCGCCGAACACGAGCGGTAATCGCATGGCTGACCAAGCACGGAGCACCGAGCTCTTCTTGCGCGCGCTCGATGTCGCCGTGTACTTCCTGAAGCCCGGTGGCGCGTTCGTCGGCAAGATCTTCATGGGAGAAGACTTTCCGGACGCGCGCGCGCAGGTGCGAAAACACTTCCGTGAAGAACGGCTCATTCGCCCGGAAGGGACGCGAAGCGTGAGCTACGAGATTTTCGTCGTCGGGCAGGGGTTCAAAGGAAAGGTCGCCGAGGGGGCCTGATGCTCGGGGCCAAACGTAGCGGCGAGATCATCGGAGGACGCTTCGTGATCGAGAACGAGGTGGGTCGCGGCGCGGCCGGCATCGTCTACCGCGCGAAAGACGAGCTCACGAAAGGGCTGGTGGCGCTGAAGGTCGTGAGCACGGCGACGACCGAGAGCTCCGAAGAAGCGCGCTTCCTACGCGAAGGCCA